>NZ_JBHFJB010000136.1:90531-94179 GCF_057334555.1 Pseudomonas sp. AGC41 | reverse complement strand
GGCCCCAAACCTGCCAAATGCGGAGCACCAGAAATACCGCCCCAGCCGGTTTGCGACTGCTTCGCAGCCGAGCGGGAGCAAGCCCCCCCCCCCCCGGGACTGCATTCTCAAGTGAATAGCATTAGCCTGTTTGGCGGGCTTTTTTGTGGGCGATGGTTTTTGCCAGGAACCGGATTCCGAGCAAAAAAAAGCCAGCACAAGGCTGGCTTTAATCTCTACGTTGCGATCAGGACGCGTCTGCGGCCATTTCTGCATCGTGGGCAATCAGCGAAACGAGGGCGTTCTGCTGACGATGGGAAAGTTGTCGGAAGCGTTGCAGCAGCTCGCGCTCGTGCAACGACAGCTCAGGGCTGTCCAGGCGCATGCTCAACTCTTCACCCAATGCACCTTCCTGAATCAGGCTTTGCTCAAGGCGCGCGATGATTTCGGAGTTCATGCTGCGGTGATGATTACGAGCCACCTCGGCAATGCGTTCCCGCATTCCGTCTGGCAGACGCACGACGAACTTGTCAGCCGTACGGCTGGAATAAATTGCCTGTTTCATTGGGCGCATATTTATTTAACCGGTTAGTTCAGGGGAGCGGTTCTCGGGATTGGCCGCAGGATGTCGATAGGACAAGGTCTGCGGCCAAATGTTCAACCTGAATTGTTAAGAGGCCGCATCATGCCTCAAAATTGCCAGATCATTGGCGCCAATTCTGTGACAAATTCTGATCCGGGTAAAGGCGTTATGCCAGCACCCTTCGTCAAAAATTGCGGACTGGTTTGAAAAACACACAGGTTCCGCATTTGTGACCGCTGCATCGTGTCGTTGTGCCATACCGTTTGGCGGATAACCGCTACGGAGCAAAACGCCGACCGTCCTTGCTTTGTATAGGATAGTGGCAAAATGCCGATTTACTAGGCCGACGAGCCGGGGATGGATGAATGGTGGCTGAATTCGCCAGGTCTGTGCTCCGCGCAGCGGCTTAGCTGCACCATTTGCCTACACTTATCAGGCAACGACGACATGACAAACGCGAGAGCGGCCGTTAACATGCACGCCGTCCAACGCACCGCGTTTCTCGCGGTCGACCCGTGTCTCAGTAGCTCAATTGGATAGAGCATCCCCCTCCTAAGGGGAAGGTTGGCAGTTCGAACCTGCCCTGGGACACCATTTTTCGCACCAGCCCCCAACGCCGATCTACTCTTCCTTAACGGAACGCCATCTGCTGCCGATAACCCGTTGAGTCTCCTTTCCTGACGTCCCGGCGTTGTGGAGCGGTGTTTCGTTTGTTTCGCCATTGAGTTCATTTTTTCTTATTTGCCTGGACATCCTCGATGCTGGCGTACCACCAAAAAAGTTTTTTGATCGTCGATGATTTCTCGGATTTCCGCAGTTCGATCCGCTCCATGCTGCGTGAGCTGGGCGTCAAGGACGTGGACACCGCCGACACCGGTGAGGTGGCGCTGCGCATGTGCTCGCAGAAGCGCTATGACTTCATCCTGCAGGACTACCACCTGGGCGATGGGCGCAAGAATGGCCAGCAGGTGCTGGAAGACCTGATGGTCGAGAAGCTGATCAGCCATGAAAGCGTGTTCCTCATGGTGACTGCCGAGACCAGCCAGGCGATGGTGCTCAGTGCCCTGGAACATGAGCCGGATGCGTACCTGACCAAGCCGTTCAATCGCTCCGGCCTGGCCCAGCGGCTGGAGCGACTTGAGCAGCGCAAGACCTTGCTCAAGCCGATCCTGCAAGCCCTTGACCGTGGCAAGCCAATGGAAGTGCTCAATGCCTGCATCGCCCTTTGCAAGCAGGACCCTCGTTATGGGCCGTTGTGCCTGCGTTATCGCGCCGATGCGTTACGCGACCTGAATCAGAACGAGGCCCTTGAACGGTTGTACAACTCCATCATCGCGGATCGTCCGTTGCCTTGGGCGTACGCGGGGCTGGGGAAGTTGCTGTTCAAGCGCGGGCAGGTGGGCGAGGCCAAGGCTGTCTATGAAAAAGCCTTGAAAGCTTTTCCGATGATGCCCGCCCTGTACGACGGCATGGCCGATGTGTTGGTGGCCGAAGGAGATACGAAGCAGGCGCAAAACGTGCTGGAAGAGGCGGTGCGCCTGTCGCCCCTGGCGGTGCGCCGGCAAGCGCTGCTGGGCAAGCTGGCAATGACCAACGAAGACTACGACACCGCGTCGAGAGCCTACCGCCAGGCGGTGGGGCAGGGCGCGCAGTCGCGCTTCAAGGACCCGGAAACCAACCTCGGCCTGGCTCACGCGCTGATCAGCAAGGGCAGCGAGAAAGGCCTGGATACCCGCACTCGCCTGGAAATCAACACGACGCTCAGCGCCGTGGCCAAGGAAAACCCCAGCGATCCGGGGCTGCAAGTCCGGGCGCGGCTGATGAAAGCCACGAGCCTGTTGCTCAACGATGCCGAAACCGCCGAGAAGCTCACCGAGCAGGCGTTGCAGCGCCTCGACGGCATGGAGCAATTCATGAGCGCCGAAGCCGCCTTGCTGGTGGCCAAGCAGTTGCAGATGCTTGGGCAAGCCAGCGCCGGCGAGTCGATGCTGAAGAACTGCGCGGAAATCTACGGCGATGATCCGACGGTGATGCAAGGCATCGCCAAGCTCACCGACGACCCCAATATCCTCAACCAGGGCAATGCCGCCGCCGAGCTGAACCGCGAAGGTGTGCGCGTCTACAAGACCGGCGCCTTGCCCGAGGCGCGAGAGCTGTTCCGGCGTGCCCTGAAGCTGCAACCGAAGAACATCAGTATTGCCCTGAATATGGCGCAGTCCCTGCTGCACGGCACCGATACCAGCGTCGAGTCGGAGCTGCTGCAGGAATGTCGCGCTTGCCTGAAACTGGTGGGCATGATGCCCGACACCGATGCGCGTCATGCGCGCTATCAGAAACTGCGGAGCAAGGCATTTAGCGATGAATGACAGCGAACAGGCTCTCGATTTTTCCACGGTGATCGCATCTACCGTGCACGACATGAAGAACTCCCTGACCTTGCTCATGCAGGCTCATACGCAATGGCTCGAGCGTTTGCCGGAGTCTGAGCGACAGACCTCGGAGCAGGGCGTGATGGACTTCGAGTTCGCTCACCTCAACGGCCTGCTTGTGCAGCTGCTGGGGTTGTACAAGCTGGGGGTCAACCAGTTGCCGCTGCATCCGGCCTACCATGAGCTGGATGACTTCATCGAAGCGCAACTGGCCGGCCATCAGGACGTGTTCCGCAGTCGCGGGATCATGGCCACCTACGAAGTCGACCCGTTGAGTCCGCTGGGGTTTTTCGATCGTGAGCTGATTGCCTCGGTGCTCGACAACATGATCAACAACGCGATTCGCCACGCTCGGCAGACGCTCTTGATCAGTGTGAGCGACGAGGCCGGGCAACTGGTGTTGACTATCAATGACGACGGCGAAGGCTATCCAGCCGCGATGATCGAGCGTCAGGCCGAGTATGTGCAGGGCATCAACCACAGCACCGGCAGCACCGGCCTGGGCCTGTATTTCGCCGCGAGGATCGCCGGTCTGCATCAGCGGGGAGGCTTGAGCGGGCATACCGAGATTGCCAATGGCGGCGTGTTGGGTGGTGGGGTGTTCAGGCTTTACCTGCCCTGAGCAGAACCTGACGCAACACAGTTCCCCTGTGGGAG
>NZ_JBHFJB010000136.1:82923-90511 GCF_057334555.1 Pseudomonas sp. AGC41 | reverse complement strand
GGCGCGCTCCCACAGTTGTTTCAGTAGCAGCTGTTTATTTTTCTAGCTGCTTGATATTCCGAACAGCCGGAGCCTATTTTGTACGGGTTGCCGTTCGCGGCTCGCACATAACAAGGATTGCGTCATGACGACCGATGGCCAGCGTTCACTCGCGCAGCGACTGACGGGCATTGATGAGATTGAATGTGTCACGCCGGATTTGAATGGCGTGCCGCGAGGCAAGGTGATGACCGCCGAGGGCTTCCTCGAAGGCCGGCGGTTGCAGATGGCGCGAGGCGTGCTGCTGCAATGCATCATGGGCGGTTACCCGCCGTCGCGTTTTTATGGCAGTGATGATGGCGACCTGGCGCTGGTGGTCGATCCGAAACAGATCCATCGCTTGCCGTGGAGTCATCCGCCCCGTGCCCTGGCGATTTGCGACGCCGACGAGCTCAGCGGGGAGAGCTCACAGCTGTCGACCCGTGGTCAGCTCAAGGCGGTGATTGCACGCTATGCGGCGCTTGGGCTGGCGCCGGTCGTCGCGACGGAACTGGAATTTTTTGTCTTCGCGGCCAATCCGGATCCGACCCAGCCGTTCCGACCGCCGGTGGGCCTGGACGGACGCCGCGAAGACGGCCAGTCGGCGTTCAGCGTCAGCTCCAACAATGGCTTGCGCCCGTTCTTCACTGAAGTCTACGAATGCATGGCGGCGTTGGGCTTGCCGCGCGATACCTTCATGCATGAAATGGGCGTGAGCCAGTTCGAAATCAATCTGCTGCATGGCGATCCTCTGTTGCTGGCCGACCAGACGTTCCTCTTCAAGCATCTGCTCAAGGAAGTGGCGCTCAAGCACGGCCTGACCGTGGTCTGCATGGCCAAGCCCCTGGCGCAGACGCCAGGCAGTTCGATGCACATTCACCAGAGCGTCGTCGAGCTGGACAGTGGGCGAAATGTATTCAGCGACGAGGCGGGCGAGCCGACGGCTGTTTTCCGTCACTTCATTGGAGGGCAGCAGGCCGGCATGGCGGATTTCACTGCACTGTTCGCGCCGAACGTGAATTCCTACCATCGCTTGTGCCACCCGTTTGCCTCGCCAAACAATGCCTGTTGGTCCCATGACAATCGTTCGGCCGGGTTGCGCATTCCGGCCAGTTCGCCGGCGGCCCGACGGGTCGAGAACCGCTTGCCGGGGGCTGACGCCAACCCGTACCTGGCGATCGCGGCGAGCCTGGCGGCCGGGCTGTATGGTATCGAAAACCGGCTGGAGCCAAGCGCCGCGATCCAGGGCGAATTCGAAGTGCCGGAGAATCTCTCCCTGCCATGTACCTTGCATGCCGCCCTTGAGCGTCTCAAGCGTAGCCACTTGGCGAAGGAACTGTTCGGTAGCGAGTTCATCGAAGGTTACATCGCTTCGAAGAGCCTGGAACTGACCAGTTTCTTTGACGAGATCACGCCTTGGGAGCGGCGCGTCCTGGCGGCCCAGGCATAACCAACCGTCGCATTCGGGCTATCTTCAGAAGATCGCCCTCACTCACCTCAAGGAGCCGCTCGGAACGCCGATGCGCCAAATCTGGAAACCTTTTCGAGCGCTTTATTTCGCCTCGCTGATGATGCTCATCGGCTCGGGCCTCCTGAGTACGTACCTGGCCTTGCGTCTGGCTGCCGACAACGTCGACAGCCTGTGGGTCGGTGCGCTGATGGCCGCCAACTATTTCGGTCTGGTGCTGGGCGGCAAGATCGGCCATCGGCTGATCGCCCGCGTCGGGCATATTCGGGCCTATTCGGCCTGCGCCGGGATCGTCGGCGCGGCGGTACTGGGCCATGGCCTGGTGGACTGGCTGCCGGCCTGGATCGTGCTACGGATGATTGTCGGCCTCGGCATGATGTGCCAGTACATGGTCATCGAGAGCTGGCTCAACGAGCAGGCCGACGCCAAGCAGCGCGGGGTGGTGTTCAGCGGCTACATGATCGCCTCGTACCTGGGATTGGTGCTGGGCCAGCTGATTCTGGTCATGCACCCGGCCTTGGGCCTGGAGCTGCTGATGCTGGTGGCGTTGTGTTTCGCCCTGTGCCTGGTGCCCGTGGCGCTGACCCGACGGATTCACCCGGCGCCGCTGCATCCGGCACCGATGGAGCCGCGCTTCTTTATCAAGCGCGTGCCGCAATCGTTGACCACGGTGCTCGGCTCGGGGCTGATCGTCGGTTCCTTCTACGGCCTGGCGCCGCTGTACGCCTCCCAGCAGGGGCTGACCACCGAGCAGGTCGGTCTGTTCATGGGTAGCTGCATCTTTGCCGGCCTGCTGGTGCAGTGGCCGCTGGGTTGGCTGTCGGATCGTTACGATCGTGCGCTGTTGATCCGCTGCTTCGCGCTGATTCTGGTGGTGTGCGCGTTGCCGCTGGCCATCCTGCCGAAGGTGCCGGTGGAAGTCCTGTTCATCGCTGGTTTTTGCTGTTCGCTGGTGCAGTTCTGTTTGTATCCACTGGCGGTGGCGTTTTCCAACGACCACGTCGAGGGCGATCGCCGGGTGTCGCTGACGGCCATGCTGCTGGTGACTTACGGCGTGGGCGCCAGTATCGGTCCGCTGGCGGCCGGGGTCCTGATGAAGCTGTTCGGTAGCCAGATGTTGTACGGGTTTTTCGCCTTGTTCGCTTTGGTGCTGGTATGGCGGATCCGGCCGAAAGCGGTCACCAATCTGCATCAGGTCGATGATGCGCCGCTGCACCACGTGGCCATGCCGGACAACATGACCAGTTCACCCCTGGTGGCATGCCTCGACCCTCGGGTCGACGAACAGGTCGTCCAGGATCAGATGCAGACCTCGCCCAACCCGGACGTGGAGCCTGAGCCTGAACCGGAATTGGAGCCGGTCACCGAAGGCGCGGACGACGAACCGCCACCTTCGGACTTCACCCGGGCAAGGCCATGAAACGGCCATAAAAAAACGGGCAATCCCTTGCAAGGGGATTGCCCGTTTTTTATCGCCCGCAAAACATCAGAAATCGTCTTTATCGAACCGCCGGGCTTCACGCTGCAATTGATACACGAAGCGCTCGACCTGACGCTGCACCAGGCCGCTGATGTTGTGAAAGCGCACGCCGGCGAAGGTGGTGTTGATCCGCTCTTCGAAATGCAGGTAGCGCAGTTCGACCGGCGCGGTCATGTTGCCGAAGGGCAGGGCGGCGACAAAGCGTTCGTAGACCTGGCCCAGTTGCAGGCGTGCGGTAATGTCGCCATCGAAGCGCAGCTTGCAGCCGGTTGCGGAGATATCCAGCAGTTTGCCGTTCACCGGCGTCTTGAGCTTGTCACCACCCAGTTCCACACTCACCAGTTGCGCCAGTTTCAGTGCGGCCCGGAAGGCGTTGCGGCGCTGGTGATAGACCACTTCTTCAGGCAGGGCGCCGCGGTAGCAGCGGCCGTCCTTCGAATCCTGGATGGTCAGCGGACCGTTGCCTTCCCACGCAATGCGCACGCCGTCATGAAAACCCTCGACCCGAAATGGCTCGCCTGCCAGCAGGAAACGCTCTCCATCCCGCGGGATCATTTCGTCCAGGGCGATGGTGTTGGTGTCGCGATCGACATCCACCAGGTAGCTCTGGAAACGCTGGGTGCGCTCATGAAAGGTAATGATCAGGGGATCGTGGCTCTCTTGCAGCATCCGTAGGTTGCCGGAGATTTCCAGGGGGGTGGTGAGGACCATGGGCGGCTGCGGAGCATCATCCGCGTTTGTGGCATTGAACACGGTGGGTCAATCTCCAGGCAAAATACGACTACAAAGAGCCAGCATTTTGCCAGCATGTATCGCGCGTTGATAGTGCGCAGGCACGGTTCGTTTCACGCCTGGCTGAGCGGGCGGTGCTTGACCATTTTTGCGGTCGAGCCGCGAGCGTCATAGAGCGTCGGGATTTCGCCGCCGTTGAGAATGCGCAACTGATTGGCGGTGGCGGCCTGTTGCATCTGGATGGACTGGCCGTTTCGAACGTTGGCGGCCTGGCACTGGTTGAGCAGGTCGTTGAGTACGGCGCTTTGCGACAACAGTTGATCGCCAATCGGCGATTGGCTGGCCAATTGCTCAAGGCCGCTGTTGTCGGCGGGCAGGTCAAGGCTGGCGAGAACTTCGCTGCGCTTGCGGCCATGCTGGTCGAGCAGAATGATCAATGCCTGTTTTTGCGCCAGAATATTTTCCAGCAAGGGCATGTCCCGCCCGTGCAATGCCAGGGCTTCGGTCTGCAACAGCTCCAGCAATTGTTGCGCTGGAGCGAAGTCGTCGATGATCAATTGCAATAAATTAGTATCGTGCATGGCTGGCCTTGGGTCTTAAGCGTCCTAAAGCCTGGCGCAGGCGGGGCCTAGCGCTGGGCTTCGAAGTTGAGCAGCTTGCTGGCTACACGGTTGCTGTCGACTTGATAGCTGCCATCGGCGATTGCTGCTTTCAACGCGGCCACGCGGGCGTTGTCGACGACAGGTTGATCGCGCAGCTTGTCAGTGACCTTCTGCAACTGTTGAGCCTCATTGCTGAGGTGTACCGATTCCCCATTCTTGACAGTGGCGGCCTGGTCGGCGAGCTTGGATTTGTCGGTTTCGACGGTTTCCTTGCTGGCGCTGGTGCGCGTAGTGCCTGTCACGGGCGAGGAGCTGTTTAAACGATTGAAATCGATGACCATGGTAAAAAACCTCTGGGTATTTGGACGCTTGCCATGTTTTCGGCCATCCCCAAAAAAACTTTAGGCTCATTTTTCAAATGAACGAGCGCACGTCTGCGCTTGCCTTATATACAAGGCACAGTCTAGGGAACACCGAGGTCAAGCGCCAGCCTGTCTACCCCCCTTGCAGCCTCTTACATAGCCACTTCTACCTGGCCAGGCGCTATCACCTGGGCCTTGATGACTCGCTGGGAGTTGAGGTTCTTTACCCGAATCTGTTCGCGCATGCCGCCGTTGGCCAGGGCCTCGCCGGGCATGCGCACGGCCAGGGTGCCGCTGCGAGCGGTGATGACCACTTGGTCGCCCTTGCGAACCACTTCGGCCTGTTCCAGATGAACTTGGGTGATGACCTGATCGGCGACCATTGGTCGGACAAGTTTCTGACCAATGGCTTCGTCGACGGAGGTCAGGAAACCCTGGCTGATCTGGCTGACGTCGCGCTCACGCAGGACCACATCCTGCGGCTCGACAATCCCGGCGCGCTTGAGCGGACGGGTAGTGGTGACAATTTCCCGATACAGGCGCACTTGAGCGGGCACGAACACCGTCCAGGGCGCCGCGCTGTCGCAACGAACCTTCACCGTGACGCGTCCCAGCGGCCGGGCCGGGCTCTCCAGCGAGGCAGTCAATTCCTTGTCGCACATCGGCATGCGCAGGCGCGGGTCGAGCTGGTTGACTTCAATCTCGTAGCGGCCTTCGGTTTGACTGGTTGCCAGATAGTCTTCTACGGTGAATTCAAGAAAGCCCTGCGTGACGCCGATAAGGAGATCAGGCAAGGTAACCGGCACATCAGCGACGGCACGTGCGCCGACCGCGAACAGGCAGACGGCCAACAGTGCACCGAGCCAATGGCGGCAGTGAGTGGTCAGGCGTCGAGAAAATGTCGTTTGTGCGTTCATGCCGGTTCAATAGCAAGCCCCGTGCCGTTTAGTGATGAATGCGCGTCGGACACATTAGCGTTAGGTAGGAGTCAGGGCATGGCGGGAGTGATGGATTCGGTAAACCAGCGCACACAGCTGGTCGGTCAGAATCGCCTGGAGCTGTTGTTGTTCCGTCTCGATGGTCAACAACTGTATGGGATCAACGTATTCAAGGTACGCGAAGTGCTGCAATGCCCTAAGCTGACCCTGATGCCGAAGTCCAGTCCCGTCGTGTGCGGTGTGGCGAATATCCGCGGAGCGACCATCCCGATTCTCGATCTGGCGATGGCGACCGGTTCCGGTCGGCTGCTGGATCAGAGCAATCCGTTTGTGATCATCACCGAGTACAACACCAAGACCCAAGGGTTCCTGGTGCGGTCGGTGGAGCGCATCGTCAACATGAATTGGGAAGAGATTCATCCACCACCCAAGGGCACCGGCCGCGATCACTACCTGACGGCAGTGACCCGGGTCGATAACCAATTGGTGGAAATCATCGACGTGGAGAAGATCCTCGCCGAAGTGGCACCCACGCCGGAAGCGATCTCCGCGGGCGTGGTGGACGCCGAGACCCAGCACAAGGCGATTTCGCTGCGGGTCTTGACCGTCGACGATTCTTCGGTGGCACGCAAGCAGGTCACGCGTTGTCTACAAACGGTCGGCGTCGAAGTGGTCGCCCTGAACGACGGACGGCAAGCGCTGGATTACCTGCGCCAGTTGGTCGATGAGGGCAAGAAACCGGAAGAAGAATTCCTGATGATGATTTCCGACATCGAGATGCCGGAGATGGATGGATACACCCTGACGTCGGAAATTCGCAGTGACCCGCGCATGCAGAAGCTGCACATCATCTTGCATACTTCGTTATCCGGGGTTTTCAACCAGGCGATGGTCAAGAAAGTCGGTGCCGATGATTTTCTCGCCAAGTTCCGGCCCGATGACCTGGCGTCGCGGGTGGTCCAGCGAATCAAGGCAGCAGAATAAAGGTCGGGCGCGTTGTGCGCCCGGCAAGTCAACACAGTGAAAAGAGGCGGTATCTTGTCTACGGGTAATTTGGATTTCGAACAGTTCCGGGTCTTCCTGGAAAAAGCCTGTGGCATCTTGCTTGGTGAAAACAAGCAGTACCTGGTGTCGAGCCGTCTCAATAAATTGATGGAACAACAGGGCCTCAAGTCGCTGGGCGAACTGGTGCAGCGCATCCAGACCCAGCCACGCAGCGGTTTGCGCGAGATGGTCGTGGACGCGATGACCACCAACGAAACCCTGTGGTTTCGCGATACCTATCCTTTCGAGGTATTGAAGAACCGGGTGCTGCCGGCGGCCATCAAGGCCAGCCCGGGGCAACGCCTGCGCATCTGGTCGGCGGCCTGTTCGTCGGGACAGGAACCTTATTCGCTGTCGATGTCCATCGATGAGTTCGAGCGGACGAACATCGGCCAGTTGAAGATGGGCGTGCAGATTGTCGCCACCGACCTGTCCGGGACCATGCTCAACAATTGCAAGACCGGTGAGTACGACAGCCTGGCCATCGGCCGTGGCCTGTCGCCCGATCGCCTGCAACGTTATTTCGATCCGAAAGGGCCGGGCAAGTGGGTGGTCAAGGCGCCCATCAAAAGCCGCGTGGAGTTCCGTTCGTTCAACCTGCTGGACAGCTACGCCAGCCTCGGCAAGTTCGACATCGTGTTCTGCCGCAACGTACTGATCTACTTCTCCGCCGAGGTGAAGAAAGACATCTTGCTGCGTATCCACAGCACCCTGAAGCCGGGCGGCTATCTGTTCCTTGGCGCGTCCGAGGCGTTGAACGGCTTGCCGGATCATTACCAGATGGTCCAGTGCAGCCCCGGGATTATCTACCAGGCGAAGTGATTGGCTTTGTAAAAACGGGAGCTCCATGGGGCTCCCTTTTTTTGCCCGCTGTTTTTCATTCATCCCCGTCCCCTGTGGGAGCGAGCCTGCTCGCGAAAGCAATATCCCAGGCGATATCGATG
>NZ_JBHFJB010000136.1:79670-82903 GCF_057334555.1 Pseudomonas sp. AGC41 | reverse complement strand
GACTGACACACCGCCTTCGCGAGCAGGCTCGCTCCCACAATGGAATGCATACATTTGGAGAAAGCGGCAGAAAAGCGGCAGCCAGCGGAAACCGATTGCCGCTTTTCTGGCATTGCCGCTTTGCCGACCCCCGCAAAGCCCCGGCTTACGGGCTTTGGGAAAGTGGCACGGTGATTGCTAAAGCCATCATACGTACATTCTGGTCACCCAAAGGTTTCCGCCATGAGCATCAGCTTCGATAAAGCGCTCGGTATCCACGAACAGGCCCTGAGCTTCCGCGCCCAGCGTGCCGAAGTCCTGGCCAACAACATTGCCAACGCCGACACCCCGAACTACAAGGCGCGCGACCTGGATTTTTCCAAGGTGCTCGCCGAGCAGAACGAAAAAGCCAAGCACGGCCACTTCGCCTTGAACATGACCAACAACCGTCATATCGAAGCCGAAGGCGTTGGCAGTGGCGACGAATCGCTGATGTATCGCACGCCGATGCAGCCGTCGATCGACCAGAACACCGTGGACGCTCAACTGGAACAGTCCAACTACGCGGAAAACTCCGTGAACTTCCAGGCCAGCTTCACCCTGCTCAACAGTAAATTCAAAGGGCTGGTATCGGCCCTGCGTGGAGAGTAATTCATGTCGATCGCGAGCGTATTCAACATCGCCGGCAGTGCCATGAGTGCCCAGACCACTCGCCTGAACACTGTCGCCAGTAACATCGCCAACGCCGAGACCGTCTCGTCGAGCATCGACCAGACCTACCGCGCCCGCCACCCGGTATTCGCCACCATGTTCCAGGGCGGCCAGTCCGGCGGCAGCGACTCGCTGTTCCAGAACCAGGACGCGGCCGGGCAGGGTGTCCAGGTACTCGGCGTGGTCGAGGACCAGAGCAACCTCGATGCTCGTTACGAGCCCAATCACCCGGCTGCTGACGCCAAGGGTTACGTCTACTACCCGAACGTCAACGTCGTTGAAGAAATGGCCGACATGATTTCCGCCAGTCGTTCGTTCCAGACCAACGCCGAAATGATGAACACCGCCAAAGCCATGATGCAGAAGGTCCTGACCCTCGGTCAGTGATAAGGGGCGAGTCACATGAGCGTCACCAATACCACCAGCGGTTTGAGCCTCAACGAGATACTTGCCAACTCCTCGGTCAAGACCAATACCAAGGCCGATGGCCTGGGTGCGGCGACCAATGCGGCGAGTGGCAACCAGGAATTGGGCAAGGATGCGTTCCTGCAACTGCTCGTTACCCAGCTGAAAAACCAGAACCCGCTGGAGCCTCAGGACAACGGTGAGTTCGTTGCCCAGTTGGCGCAATTCAGCAGCCTGGAAGGCATCACTACGCTCAACAATACCGTCAGCGGCATCGCCGGCAACTACAACTCGTCCCAGGCATTGCAAGCATCGTCCCTGGTCGGGCGTTCGGTGATCGCTCCGGGTGACAAGGCCGTGGTCGACACTTCCAAGAGCCTCAACGGCACCGTGGTGGTTCCGGCAGCGGTGTCCTCCCTCACCGTCAAGATCATGGACAAGGATGGCAAGACGGTCCGCACCATCGACCTGGGTAGCCAGAAGTCTGGCAACTCCGCCTTCATCTGGGACGGCAAGAACGATGCGGGCACGACGGTCGAGTCGGGCACGTACACCTTCGCGGCCTCGACCACCATCGATGGCCAGGCCACATCGCTGATCACCAACCTGCCGGCCACGGTCAGCAGCGTGACGATCAGCCAGACGGGTGGTGAGCTGATGCTCAACCTGGCCGGACTGGGCAGCATTGCCCTGTCCAAAGTACAAACTATTGGTATGTAGAGCCGACTAACCGGCAAAAGGAGTCAACATGTCTTTCAACATCGGCCTTAGCGGTCTCTATGCAGCCAACAAACAGCTGGATGTGACCGGCAACAACATCGCCAACGTGGCGACCACCGGTTTCAAATCGTCCCGCGCGGAATTCGAAGACGTCTACTCGGCGACCAAGCTGGGTTCGGGCAGCAAAACCGTCGGCAACGGCGTGCGCCTGGCCAACGTTTCCCAACAGTTCGGCCAGGGTGACGTGAACAACACCGGCAACGTGCTGGACATGGGTATCCAAGGCCAGGGCTTCTTTGTCCTGAGCAACGACGGCTCCCTGAGCTATACCCGTGCCGGTACCTTCAAGACCGACAAGGAAGGTTATGTCACCAACAGCGACGGCACTGCACGCTTGCAGGGCTACGGTGTGGATGCCAACGGCAAGATCCAGAACGGTATCCTGACCGACCTGCGCATCGACACCTCGAACCTGCCGCCCCAGGCCACCAGCCTGGTTTCCTCGACGATCAACCTGAACTCGACGGCGACGCCGATCACTGCCGCATTCAACCCGGCCGACACCGCCACCTTCACCAAGCAGTTCACTACGCCGATCTACGACACTCAGGGTAACCAGCATTCGATGGACCAGTACATGGTCAAGACGTCTGGTAACACCTGGAATGTCTACACCTTGATCGACGGTCGTAACCTCAACGGCAGCGCGCCGACCACCACCGGTGCGACCGCGCCAGTTCCTTCGACGATGAACTTCGATTCGAGCGGCAGGTTGACCTCGGTCACCACTCCGCCAGCGACCGTCAACAGCGATCTGGTATTGACCGGCTGGGTTCCGGGCACCGTGACCAACGGGACATGGACTGCCAACGGCGCCGCCAGCGCGCCGACCATCACCATTTCCATGGGTAACACCACCCAGTTCAACGCCGACACCGCACGGTCGATCCCGGCCCAGAACGGTTACGCCACCGGCCAGATCACCAACCTGACCATTGATGGCAGCGGCGTGATGCTTGCCAACTTCAGCAACAACCAGACCAAGCCGATCGGCCAGCTCGCCCTTGCCAGCTTCACCAACGAGCAAGGCTTGCAGCCAGTAGGCGGCACCAGTTGGAAGGAAACCTTCGCCTCGGGCATCCCGGGCTATGACGCTCCGCAAACCGGTACCCTGGGGTCGATCGTCTCCAACTCTCTGGAAGAGTCCAACGTCAACCTGACCAACGAACTGGTCGAGTTGATCAAGGCGCAAAGCAATTACCAGGCGAACGCCAAGACCATCTCCACCCAGAGCACCATCATGCAGACCATCATTCAGATGGCTTGATGCCGAAGGTTGCTTGAAGGCTGCACAAGGAGCCCCTCGCAAGAGGGGCTTTTTCATGGCCGATGGTTTTGTATTGTGCCGGCCTCTTCGC
>NZ_JBHFJB010000136.1:75862-79650 GCF_057334555.1 Pseudomonas sp. AGC41 | reverse complement strand
CGCTCCCACAGAGAGGACACATTCCAATGTGGGAGCGAGCCTGCTCCCGAAAGCGCTGGGTCAGTCAACACTTTATTCCAGGCAAAAGAAAACCCCCGATAAACCAGCGGTCTATCGGGGGCTTTTTCAGTAGGCGCTTTTACACGCCCACCCGCTCAGCTTATTGGCAAGCTTCGCAATCCGGCTCGTCGATCGCGCAGGCCTTTGGCACTGGCGCAGGTCCGGCTGGAGCAGCCAGGACCGAATCGTCACCGTGGTTGCCGCCAGCGGAAACCGCGTTCAGCTTGCCGGTGTTGATGGTCGACTTCTCGGTGCTGGTGGCGGCCAGGGCACGGAGGTAGTAGGTGGTTTTCAGGCCACGGTACCAGGCCATGCGGTAGGTCACGTCGAGCTTCTTGCCCGAAGCGCCGGCGATGTACAGGTTCAGCGACTGAGCCTGGTCGATCCACTTCTGACGACGGCTGGCGGCGTCGACGATCCACTTGGTGTCCACTTCGAACGCGGTGGCATAGAGCTCTTTGAGTTCCTGCGGGATGCGCTCGATCTGCTGTACCGAACCGTCGTAGTACTTCAGGTCGTTGATCATGACCGAGTCCCACAGGCCGCGTGCCTTGAGGTCGCGAACCAGGTACGGGTTGATCACGGTGAATTCGCCCGACAGGTTCGATTTCACATACAGGTTCTGATAGGTCGGTTCGATCGACTGCGACACGCCGGTGATGTTGGCGATGGTTGCGGTCGGTGCGATGGCCATGATGTTGGAGTTACGGATGCCTTTCTGCACACGGGCGCGAACCGGAGCCCAGTCCAGGGATTCGTTCAGGTCGACGTCGATGTACTTCTGGCCACGCTGGGCGATCAGGATCTGTTGCGAGTCCAGCGGCAGGATGCCCTGGGACCACAGCGAACCCTGGAACGTCTCGTAGGCGCCACGCTCGTCGGCCAGGTCGCAGGAAGCCTGGATCGCGTAGTAGCTGACCGCTTCCATGGACTTGTCGGCGAACTCGACCGCAGCGTCCGAACCATACGGGATGTGCTGCAGGTACAGCGCGTCCTGGAAGCCCATGATGCCCAGGCCGACCGGACGGTGCTTGAAGTTGGAGTTCTTCGCTTGCGGCACCGAGTAGTAGTTGATGTCGATCACGTTGTCGAGCATGCGCACGGCAGTGTTCACGGTGCGTTGCAGCTTGGCGGTGTCCAGCTTGCCGTCGACGATGTGGTTCGGCAGGTTGATCGAGCCCAGGTTGCAGACGGCGATCTCATCCTTGTTGGTGTTCAGGGTGATCTCGGTGCACAGGTTCGAACTGTGGACCACGCCCACGTGCTGCTGCGGGCTGCGCAGGTTGCACGGGTCCTTGAAGGTCAGCCACGGGTGGCCGGTCTCGAACAGCATCGAGAGCATCTTGCGCCACAGGTCTTTGGCCTGGACGACTTTGAACAGCTTGATCTTGTTGTACTCGGTCAGGGCTTCGTAGTACTCGTAGCGCTCTTCGAAGGCCTTGCCGGTCAGGTCGTGCAGGTCCGGCACTTCGGATGGCGAGAACAGGGTCCATTTGCCGTCATCGAAGACGCGCTTCATGAACAGGTCCGGGATCCAGTTGGCGGTGTTCATGTCGTGGGTACGACGACGGTCATCACCGGTGTTCTTGCGCAGCTCGATGAACTCTTCGATGTCCATGTGCCAGGTTTCCAGGTAGGCGCAGACCGCGCCCTTGCGCTTGCCGCCCTGGTTGACCGCAACGGCGGTGTCGTTGACCACTTTGAGGAACGGCACGACGCCCTGGGATTTGCCGTTGGTGCCCTTGATGTACGAGCCCAATGCGCGAACCGGGGTCCAGTCGTTGCCCAGGCCACCGGCGAATTTCGACAACATCGCGTTATCGTGGATGGCGCCGTAGATGCCCGACAGATCGTCCGGCACGGTGGTCAGGTAGCAGCTCGACAGTTGTGGACGCAGGGTGCCGGCGTTGAACAGGGTCGGGGTCGACGCCATGTAGTCGAAGGACGACAACAGGTTGTAGAACTCGATGGCACGGTCTTCACGCTGCTTCTCTTCGATCGCCAGGCCCATGGCCACGCGCATGAAGAACACTTGCGGCAGTTCGAAACGCACGCCGTCCTTGTGGATGAAGTAACGGTCGTACAGGGTTTGCAGGCCCAGGTAGGTGAACTGCTGGTCGCGCTCGTGGTTGATCGCCTTGCCGAGTTTTTCCAGGTCGAATTCGGCCAGGACCGGGTTCAGCAATTCGTATTCGATACCCTTGGCGACGTAGGCCGGCAGGGCCTTGGCGTACAGGTCGACCATTTCGTGGTGGGTCGCGCTCTCGGCAACTTCCAGGAAGCTCAGGCCTTCGGCGCGCAGGGTGTCCATCAGCAGGCGGGCGGTCACGAACGAGTAGTTCGGCTCGCGTTCCACCAGGGTCCGGGCGGTCATCACCAGCGCGGTGTTGACGTCCTTGAGGGCGACGCCGTCATAGAGGTTCTTCAGGGTTTCGCGCTGGATCAGGTCGCCGTCGACTTCTTCCAGGCCTTCGCAGGCTTCGGTGACGATGGTGTTCAGGCGGCCCATGTCCAGCGGCGCCAGGCTGCCGTCGGCGCGGGCGATGCGGATCGACGGGTGGGCCTGGACCGGTGCGTCGGCCGGGGTGCGGATGGCGCGTTCCTTGGCACGGGAGTCACGGTAGATCACGTAGTCGCGGGCGACTTTCTGCTCGCCGGCACGCATCAGGGCCAGTTCGACCTGGTCCTGGATTTCTTCGATGTGAATGGTGCCGCCCGACGGCATGCGACGCTTGAAGGTCGCGGTGACCTGTTCGGTCAGGCGGGCCACGGTGTCGTGGATTCGCGACGAGGCGGCAGCGGTGCCGCCCTCAACTGCGAGGAACGCTTTGGTGATGGCGACGGTGATCTTGTCATCTGTGTAGGGAACGACAGTGCCGTTACGCTTGATCACGCGCAGTTGGCCAGGCGCGGTGGCGGACAGATCCGGGCTCGAATCGGCGGCCAGCGGCGCGGTGCCCTGCGGGTTCTCGCGAGTTGTGTCGGTGTGCATGGGTGTCTCCACGTTCTCTATGTTTATGTGGGCACCATCACGGTGCCCACCGTTCCGTCCTGAAGCACTACAGCCGGCTGGCGCCGGGTATAACAACTTCGGGACAGTAGGAAGCGGGCCGGTGGCGCCGCTTCCATCCGAAGTTCTCGGGTCGCGAGCCGGGGCTCGAAACCGGGTTTGCCGAGGTGGCAGCAAAGGACTGCAACACCCGTACCGTTCCGGTCGTTTTCGACCTTGGAAACAGTTGCCATCCGCAGGGGCGGTCTGGGCTTGGAAAAATGCGCCGTTGCAGCAAGACAGAGGCAAGAAAAGCGCTTGAATTCTCTATCCGACTTGTGTTTGGTTTTTGGCCTGAAACCCTACATGTAGGGTTTTTTGCGCGGCGGGCTACAAGATAATGCGTTTTGGGGGATGAATCAACGTGCTACCTGTGGATAAGCCTGTGCGTAATTTGTGTGCGAAACGTGGAACTGCTCTGTAGGCCGCGTCCTTGCCGGAGCGAGCCTTTTTTCATCGGTTTCGACCGGCCGAAAACAGCTTGGTGTTTTTGCGGGCGCGCACGTTACCACACACATCCAGCTCGACCGAACGCATTTGTCCGCTTGTTTTCCATCCAGCTGCCGTTTATACAATCGGCCGGTGCATGAGCGCGATGATCCTCCTTTGATATGACAAAAAAGATGGGAGGCCGCATGTTTTCAAGTGGGCACTGTTGTGGGGGGGGGGGGGGGGGGGG
>NZ_JBHFJB010000136.1:73356-75791 GCF_057334555.1 Pseudomonas sp. AGC41 | reverse complement strand
CCCCCCCCCCCCCCCCCCCCCCCACAGGGTGAGCGTTAATCCTTTCTTTTTATAGCTACAACAAGACGAGGCCCCGCCGTGGAACAAGAAGCCTGGCAGATATTGATTGTCGAGGATGACCAGCGCCTGGCCGAGCTGACCCGCGAATACCTGGAAAGCAACGGCCTGCGCGTCGCCATCGAGGGCAACGGCGCCGTGGCGGCCCAGCGGATCATCGACGAGCAGCCCGACCTGGTCATTCTCGACCTGATGCTGCCCGGCGAAGATGGCTTGAGCATCTGCCGCAAGGCGCGCGAGCACTACGACGGGCCGATCCTGATGCTCACCGCGCGGGCTGACGACACCGACCAGATCCAGGGCCTGGACCTGGGCGCCGACGACTATGTCTGCAAGCCGGTGCGCCCGCGCGTCCTGTTGGCCCGCATCCAGGCCCTGCTGCGGCGCAGCGAGCCGGAGCCGTCCGCAGCGCCGAAGCAACGGCGCCTGGAGTTCGGCCCCTTGGTGGTGGACAACGCCTTGCGCGAAGCCTGGCTGCAGGGCAACGGTATCGAGCTGACCAGCGCCGAATTCGACCTGCTCTGGCTGCTGGTGTCCAACGCCGGGCGCATCCTGTCTCGCGAGGAAATCTTCACCGCCCTGCGCGGCATCGGCTACGACGGCCAGGATCGCTCCATCGACGTGCGCATCTCGCGCATCCGTCCGAAGATCGGCGACGACCCGGAGCATCCACGACTGATCAAGACCATCCGCAGCAAAGGCTACCTGTTCGTCCCTGAAGCCTGCGTAGACGCGACCCCGTGAACTCCATCTTCCTGCGCATCTATGGCGGCATGTGCGCGGCACTGGTGCTGGTGGCGGTGCTGGGCGTGCTGGCGCTGCACCTGCTCAACCAGACGCGCGGCGAGCAGTACCGCGAGCGCCTGGCCCATGGCACGTTTTCCCTGATGGCCGACAACCTGCGGCCGATGAACGACACCGAACGGCGCCGGGCCCTGGCGGTGTGGGAACGCCTGCTGGGCATTCCGCTGGCGTTGCAGACGTTCAGCCAGACCGACCTCGACCTGGGCCAGCGCACCCGGGTGTTGCGCGGGCAGGTCCTGGTGGAGCAGATCGGGCCGCATGCGGCGAAGGTTTATCGGCTGGTCAGCGATGGCGAGCAGTTGACCCTGGTCGGGGAGGTCCGCCAGATCAGCGAGCAACTGGCTCGGGCAACCATTTATCTGCTGGCCGATGAACTGGTGCGTTATCCGGTGGCCGAGCAACCCCAGCGGCTGGCGCAACTCAAGCAGGAAAAAGGTTTTGGTTTCGACCTGCGCCTGATGACCGTCGAGCAGGCGGACATGGACGACGACCAGCGCCGGCGGGTGGCGGAGGGCGACACGGTGATGGCCCTGGGCAAGGGCGCCGACTCGATCCGGGTGTTCGCCGGCATGGTGGGCACGCCCTGGGTGCTGGAAATCGGCCCGCTGTACCAGATGAATCCGTACCCGCCTGAGTGGCTGGTGCTGATTGCCGCGCTCGGGTTGAGCCTGATCGGCCTGATCGTCTATCTGCTGGTGCGCCAGCTGGAGCGGCGCCTGCGTGGCCTCGAGTCGGCCGCGACCCAGATCGCCCAAGGCAGCCTGGAGACCCGCGTACCCGCTCGGGGCGCTGACTCGGTCGGACGCCTGGCCGCAGCGTTCAATGGCATGGCCGAGCACTTGCAGCAGCTGCTGGCGATCCAGCGCGAGTTGGTGCGTGCGGTGTCCCATGAACTGCGTACACCGGTGGCGCGCCTGCGCTTCGGCCTGGAAATGCTCGGCAGCGCCAGCACGCCCGAGGCCCGGGACAAATACCTGGCCGGGATGGATCACGACATCGAAGACCTGGACCGGCTGGTGGACGAGATGCTCACGTATGCGCGGCTGGAGCAAGGGTCGCCGGCGTTGAATTTCCAGCGGGTCGACCTGGATGCGTTGGTTAATCAGGTCATCGAAGAACTGGGCCCGTTGCGCGCCGGGATTAGCGTGGAGCGCGGCCTGTGCCTGTCCGCCGCCGATTGCGACGGCGCCTGGGTCGAGGCCGAGCCACGCTTTTTGCATCGGGCGTTGCAGAACCTGGTGGGCAATGCCATGCGCCACGCCAGATCCCAGGTGACCGTCAGTTACCAGGTCGGCCAGTTGCGCTGCCGGGTCGACGTCGAGGATGACGGACCGGGCGTGCCGGAGGCGGCCTGGGAGCGGGTGTTCAAGCCCTTCCTGCGCCTGGACGACAGCCGCGCACGCGCGTCGGGCGGCCATGGGCTGGGGCTGTCGATCGTGCGGCGGATCATCCACTGGCACGACGGCCGGGCGCTGATCGGCAAGAGCAAGCGCCTGGGCGGGGCGTGTTTCAGCTTGAGCTGGCCGAGGCATCAGGATCGGTCTTGAGAGAGGCGCTGCCCATGCCGGCCTCTT
>NZ_JBHFJB010000136.1:65688-73203 GCF_057334555.1 Pseudomonas sp. AGC41 | reverse complement strand
CCAAGGCGGCATTCTGGCCAATACAACTCTCAGGCCTTGACGCCCACCAGGCTCAACAACTGCCCATCCTTGACCCCAAACTGCCCCTGCAGCTCACTGCCATGGCGCCACTCGGTCGACAGATCGGTCAATAACCGCAGCCGCGCGTGCCCGGAGTGGGACCACTCGACTATTTCGGCGTGCTCGAAATAGAAACGCTGCCCGACGATGGGGTACAGCGCCTTGAACAAGCTTTCTTTCATCGAAAAAGTCAGGGTGACCAGCAATGCGCGGTCATCCTGCGGCGCGGTGGCCATGCGCAGCAGTTCCGCCGGGGTGAGGATTTCACCGGCCAGGCGCTCGGCGCGTTCGGGGTCGAGGAGGTTTTCCAGATCCATGCCCAGCCCTAGCCAATCCCGCTTTTGTGCGACGATTGCCGCTGCCCGGCCGGTGCTGTGGGTGATCGAGCCGCTGACATGGGCCGGCCACACCGGGGCGCGGTCTTCGCCGATGGCCGGCACGCAGGCCTGGCCGTCGAGCCGCAGCAACGCCGCCCGGGCGCAGATTCGCCCGGCGAGAAACTCCGCCTGACGCTTGGCTACCGAGCGCTGGATGCTTGCGGGGGGTTCGATGGCGCTGTTGGGGAAATCGTCAGCGACAAGCAACAGCGGATCGAAGCGCGTACTGAGCAGCACCGTATCGGCCAGGGCGTCGGGCAGCAGCCAGTGGTCATCCAGCGGCGAACAGCAGGCGGGCAGGGCGGGGAATGGGTTCATGCCGGGCATTTTGCCGGGTTGGCTTGCGCCTGGGTAGTGGGAACGGCTTGAGCGGGATGGCTTTTATGGCGAGGGAGCTTGCTCCCGCTGGGCTGCGCAGCGGTCGCAAGTTTTTAGGGCCGCTTCGCCCGAAGCGTCGGACCGACCCAGCGGGAGCAAGCTTCCTCGCCACAGGCGCTGTATGTGTCAGAAAATTTTCTTGAAGAACTTCTGCATATCCGCCCACGACTTCTCGTCAGCTTCCTTGTTGTAGGCGATGTCCGGCCCACCATGTTCGCCATGGCTCAGGCGGTCGGCGTCGGGGTTGCTGAAGCCGTGCTTGGCGCCTTCCAGGCTGACAAACTTGTAGTCGGCGCCGGCCTTGTCCATCTCGCTCTTGAACGCGCTGACGTTGTCTTCGCTGACCATGCTGTCCAGCGCGCCGTGCTCCACCAGGATCCTGGCCTTGACGCTGCCGGGGGTGGCCGGCGTGTTGGTGACCAACGCGCCGTGGAAACTCACCACGCCGGCCAGTGGAACGCCTTGGCGCGCCGCGTCCAGCACCACCTTGCCGCCGAAGCAGTAGCCGATGGCGGCGAGTTTGTCCGGGTCGGTCTGCGGTTGTTTCTTCAACAGGTCGAGGCCGGCCTGGAAGCGCGCGCTGGCCGCCTTGCCGTCCTTGAGCGCGGCCTGCATGAAGGCCAGGGCGTCTTTCGGATGCTCGGTGTTCTTGCCGTCGCCGTACATGTCGATGGCCAGGGCGCTGTAGCCCAGGCCGGCGAGGTCACGGGCGCGGCGCTTGGCATAGTCGTTCAGCCCCCACCATTCATGCACGACCACCACGCCGGGGCGCGGGCCTTTGACCGCGTCGTCATAGGCGTAATAGCCGATCAGCTTCGTGCCGTCGGCACTGGTGTAGGGAATCTCCTGGGTCTGGATGGCGGCGTGGCTGACGCCGCTCAAGGCCAGAAGTACAACAGCAAGCAACCTGCGCATGGTGGATCTCCTTGAAAGTTTGTTCGAACAGACTAGCCGATTCATTCAGCCCAGGTTCAGAGAACGTTCAAGAGGGGTTCAGGGATCCCTGGATATCGTGGCTGCGACTTCACACAACCACCGCATCAAAAGGTACCTGACCATGACTGCTATGAAAAAACTGCTGCTGGCCTTCACCGTGCTGGGCGCCAGCGCCCTGGCCCATGCCGATGACAACTTCGCCGGCCTGACCCTCGGCCAGACCAGCGACAAGGTCAAGAAATCCAGTGCCCTGGACAGCGCGCTGAACAACCCCAACGCCGACGGTATCATCGGCAAGGACACCACCTACGGCCTGCGCCTGGGTCGGCAGAATGACCAGGGCCGCTACTACGCCACTTACGACAACGTATCGGGCAGCCACAACGGTATCAAGCTGCGCCAGGAAAACCTGCTGGGCAGCTACGATCTGTTCTATCCGGTGACCGCCAGCACTAAATTGTTCGGTGGTGGCACAGCGGGCCTGACCAAGCTGACCCAGGATTCCCCAGGCTTCAGCCGCGACAGCGATATCGGCTATGCCGTTGGCTTGCAAGGCGGCGTGCTGCAGCAGATTTCGCAAAACACCTCGGTGGAACTGGGTTACCGTTACCTGCGCAGCAATGCCAGCACCGAGATGAGCCCGCGCGATGGCGCCAAGGTGGGATCGCTGGACCTGACCAGCAGCGCCCAGACCTACCTGTCAGCCAACTATACGTTCTAGGCGGCAGGCAATGATGATTGCAGCCGGATCGGCGCGTACGATCCGGCCCTTTTGTTGGAAATTGGTTGTTTGAATCGCCTGGGAGAGGCCCATGAAACTATTGGTTGTCGAAGACGAAGCGTTGTTGCGCCACCACCTGCAAACCCGTCTCACCGACAGCGGCCATGTAGTCCAGGCCGTGGCCAATGCCGAGGAAGCCCTGTACCAGGTCCGCGAATTCAATCACGACCTGGCGGTGATCGACCTGGGCCTGCCGGGGATCAGCGGCCTGGAACTGATTCGCCGCTTGCGCTCGCAGGACAAGACCTTCCCGATCCTGATCCTGACCGCCCGCGGCAACTGGCAGGACAAGGTCGAAGGCCTGGCCGCCGGGGCCGATGACTACGTGGTGAAGCCGTTTCAGTTCGAAGAGCTCGAAGCCCGGCTGAATGCCCTGTTGCGTCGTTCCAGCGATTTCACCCAATCGACCATCGTCGCCGGTCCGTTGTTGCTCGACCTCAACCGCAAGCAGGCGTCCCTCGGTGACGAGCCGCTGGCCTTGACCGCCTACGAGTACCGCATTCTCGAATACCTGATGCGTCATCACCAACAGGTGGTCGCCAAGGATCGCCTGATGGAGCAGCTTTACCCCGATGACGACGAGCGCGATCCCAACGTGATCGAAGTACTGGTCGGGCGCCTGCGGCGCAAGCTGGAGGCGCCGGCCGGGTTCAAGCCGATCGATACCGTGCGTGGCCTGGGTTACCTGTTCAACGAGCGCTGCCAGTGATTCGTTCGCTGCGGTTGCGGTTGATGCTGGCCGCCATGACCCTGGCGGTGCTGTTCATGCTGGCACTGCTGCCGGCGATGCAGGGCGCCTTCAGCCTGGCCTTGCAGGAATCCATTGAGCAGCGCCTGGCTTCGGACGTGACCACGCTGATTTCTGCTGCCCGGGTGGAAAACAACCGACTGAAGATGCCAGCGCAATTGCCCGATGAGCGTTTCAACCTCGCCGATGCCCGCCTGCTGGGCTACATCTATGATCGCGAGGGGCGGCTGGTCTGGCGTTCGAAGGCGACCCAGGAAGAACACATCAACTACGCACCGCGCTACGACGGGCTGGGCAATCAGTTTGCGCGCATCCGCGAGGACAACGGCCAGGAGTTTTTCGTCTACGACGTCGAGGTCAAGCTGCTCGGGGGCCAGAGCGCGGCGTTCAGCATCGTCACCCTGCAGCCGGTGCACGATTACGAGATGACGCTGCAAGGCCTGCGAGAAAATCTTTACCTGGGTTTCGGCGCCGCGCTGGCGGTGCTGCTGGCGCTGTTGTGGATCGGCTTGACCTGGGGCCTGCGCGCGTTGCGGCGTTTGAGTCAGGAGTTGGATGAAATCGAAACCGGCGACCGGGAAAGCCTCAGCGCCGCACACCCCCGCGAGCTGTTGCGCCTGACCGGCTCGCTCAACCGCTTGCTGCACAGCGAGCGTGAGCAGCGCAGCCGTTATCGAGACTCCCTCGACGACCTGGCGCACAGCCTGAAAACTCCGCTCGCGGTGCTGCAAGGCGTCAGCGAGGACATGGCCCGGCGCCCCGAGGAACGTGGGCAGGCCTGGGTGCTGCAAACCCAGATCGAGCGCATGAGCCAGCAGATCGGCTACCAGCTGCAGCGTGCCAGCCTGCGCAAAAGCGGCCTGGTGCGCCATCAGGTGCCTTTGCGCCCGGTGTTGCAAAGCCTCTGCGACACCCTCGACAAGGTCTACCGCGACAAGCGCGTGCAGGTCGAATTCGACCTGCCGGAGGATTGCCAGGTGCCGATCGAGCAGGGCGCCTTGCTGGAAATGCTCGGCAACCTCCTGGAAAACGCCTATCGGCTGTGCCTGGGCCAGGTGCGGGTGAGCATGCACCAGACAGTCGGCGGGACGGAGTTGAGCATCGAGGACGATGGACCGGGCGTGCCACCGGACCAGCGTGCGCGGATCCTGCAGCGCGGTGAACGGCTGGATCGCCAGCATCCGGGGCAGGGGATCGGCCTGGCGGTGGTGAAAGACATCATCGAAAGCTATGGCGCCCGGTTGACGCTGGGAGATTCAGAGCTGGGCGGGGCGGCGTTCCGGATTCATTTGCCGGTGGTTTGACTGGGATCCTTGGTGTTTGCACTGGCCCCTGTGGCGAGGGAGCTTGCTCCCGCTGGGCTGCGAAGCAGCCCTAAAAACCTGCGAGCGCTGCGCACTCGAGCGGGAGCAAGCTCCCTCGCCACAGGAACCGGTAGATACACAGAAGTTTGATGTCACCACTCAGCTCTCCTGTTCCCGATAAGCCCCCGGCGTCACCCCCGTCCACTTCTTGAACGCTCGATGAAACGCCGACGGTTCGGAGAACCCCAGCTGTTCGGCGATCTGCTGCAACGACAAATCCGCGCGGCCGAGGTGGTAGATGGCGATATCCCGCCGCAACTGATCCTTGAGCTCCTGGAAACTGGTGCCTTCCTCGCGCAAATGCCGGCGCAGGGTCTGCGAGCTGATATGCAGATGCGCCGCGACCGTGTCCAGGTCTGGCCAGCGCGCCGTGTCGCGGCTGAGCAGGCGGCGCAATTGGCTGGTGAGGCTGTGGCCATCGTCCGGGCGCGAGAGCAGGTCGGCGGGGGAACGTTCGAGAAAGTGCTTGAGGGTTCGCTCGTCCTGCAGTAACGGCATTTCCAGGTAGCGGCCATGGAAAAACAAGCTGCTGCTTCGCGCCTCGAATACCAACGGGCAGGGGAATAGCAAGTCGTACTCCGCGCCGTGGCTTGGCCTGGCATAGCTGAACGTAGCCTGCTCCAGGCCGATCCGCTGGCCGATCAGCCAACTGCCGAGGCGGTGCCAGATGACCAGCAGGCTTTCGGCCAGGAAGTGGTCGGGATCGCACAGGGTCGATTCGTCCAGGCTTAGCCTTACCCGTTCACCTTCAGCTTCGAGGGTCAGGCTCGGGGCGTCGGCGAACAGGCTATAGAACAACAGGCCGCGTTGCAGCGCCTTGCCCAGCGTCCGACAGTGGATCAACGTGTGGCACATCATGGCGAACGTTCCAGGTTTGCTCGGTGCCCGGCCGAATCCCAGGTATTCGTCCGCCAACGCGACCCACAGTGCCTGCAACAGGCGGGCGAATTGTTCGGGGGCAATTCGCGCGCGCGGCTCGTCCAGCAGCTCCGGGCTGATCCCCAGTTGCTGCAGCAGGGGAATGTAGTCGAACCCCTGCCGACGCGCGCCACCCAGGGCGGCGCGGGCGAAGTGGCTGGCGATGGTGCGTTGGCGCATGGCACAAATCCGTCCGTTGAGCGGACGAATGGTAACAGGGCGTCGGGGCTCGACAAGGCGGATATCCGCCAAATCCAGGAACGTGAACCGGGAGGTTGGCGGAAAACCGCCAAGTCTGGGCGTGCGTTTAATGTCCAGGTAATAAGCACACGCCGTCTGCCCCGGCACTTGTAGGACGTTTGCTAAAAATGGCACGGGCCTTGCGATGCCATACACAGGTCTGCGACGTGCAGCCGACAAAAAACAAATCCCTCCAGTGCAGGAGGGTTCGCAATTGAGGTGTCGTGGACAACAGGTGGATGTTGTCTCACGGGACTCTTGAGGAAGGTTTTGCCATGACGACTCGTCAGCCACTGTACAAATCCCTGTATTTCCAGGTGATCGTAGCCATTGCCATCGGCATTCTGCTCGGCCACTTCTACCCGCAGACCGGCGTTGCCCTCAAGCCGTTCGGTGACGGGTTCATCAAACTGATCAAGATGGTCATCGCCCCGATCATTTTCTGTACCGTCGTCAGCGGCATCGGCGGCATGCAGAACATGAAATCGGTCGGCAAGACCGGCGGCTATGCACTGCTCTATTTCGAAATCGTTTCCACCATTGCCCTGCTGATCGGCCTGGTCGTGGTCAACGTCGTGCAGCCGGGCGCCGGCATGCATATCGACGTGTCGACCCTGGACACCAGCAAGATCGCCGGTTTCATCAATGCCGGTAAAGACCAGAGCATCGTTGCCTTCATCCTCAACGTGATCCCGAACACCATCGTTGGCGCCTTCGCCAACGGCGACATCCTGCAAGTGCTGATGTTCTCGGTGCTCTTCGGTTTCGCCCTGCATCGCCTGGGTGCCTACGGCAAGCCGGTGCTGGACTTCATCGATCGCTTCGCTCACGTCATGTTCATCATCATCAACATGATCATGAAGCTCGCGCCGATCGGTGCGTTCGGTGCCATGGCCTTCACCATCGGCGCCTACGGTGTCGGTTCGCTGGTGCAACTCGGCCAGCTGATGATCTGCTTCTACATCACCTGCGTGGTGTTCGTGCTGGTGGTGCTGGGCGCCATCTGCCGCGCCCACGGCTTCAGCGTGATCAAGCTGATCCGCTACATCCGTGAAGAACTGCTGATCGTGCTGGGCACCTCCTCGTCGGAATCGGCCTTGCCACGCATGCTGATCAAAATGGAGCGCCTGGGTGCCAAGAAGTCCGTGGTGGGCCTGGTGATCCCGACTGGCTATTCGTTCAACCTCGACGGTACTTCGATCTACCTGACCATGGCCGCGGTGTTTATTGCCCAGGCCACCGACACCCCGATGGACATCACGCATCAGATCACCCTGTTACTGGTGCTGCTGCTGTCTTCCAAAGGTGCTGCTGGCGTAACCGGTAGCGGCTTCATCGTGCTGGCGGCCACCCTGTCGGCCGTGGGCCACCTGCCGGTTGCCGGCCTGGCGCTGATCCTCGGCATCGACCGCTTCATGTCCGAAGCTCGCGCGCTGACCAACTTGGTCGGTAACGCCGTTGCCACCATCGTGGTTGCCAAGTGGGTGAAGGAACTGGACGAAGACCAGTTGCAGACCGAACTGGCTTCCGGTGGTCGCGGTATCTCCGACGTGCGCGAAGATGACGAGCAGATCGCGCAAGCGCAGATTGTCGCGGCTGAATCCGCTGCTCCAGGCGCTGTGAAGTAAGCTTCAGGCTGTAATGAAAAACCCGCTTCGGCGGGTTTTTTGTTGGCTCTTGAATGTGAAGCAGGGTGCCTCTGTGGCGCGGGGG
>NZ_JBHFJB010000136.1:64324-65668 GCF_057334555.1 Pseudomonas sp. AGC41 | reverse complement strand
CCCCCCCCCCCCCCCCCCCCCCCCCCCCCCCCCCCCACGACAGCCCTCGCGCTGAGCGGATTTGTCAGCCCGAACGACACCCCCGGTAATTGCTCCTTCGCCAGGCCCTGCCTAGGCTTGAACACACCATTCAAGCGGAGATCGCCCATGCAAGGCCCACTGGCATCGCTCAAGGTTCTGGATTTTTCCACCCTGCTGCCCGGCCCGTTCGCTTCGTTGTTGCTGGCGGACATGGGGGCCGAGGTGTTGCGCATCGAATCGCCGGAGCGTCCTGACCTGCTGCGGATATTGCCGCCCCATGACCAGGGCACCTCGGCCAGCCATGCCTACCTCAACCGCAACAAGCGCAGCCTGGCCCTGGACCTCAAGCAGCCCGCGGCACTGGAGATCATCAAGCGGTTGCTGGACGACCATGACATCCTGCTGGAGCAGTTCCGCCCCGGCGTGATGGAGCGGCTGGGCCTGGGTTACGAAGCCTTGAAGGCGATCAATCCCCGGCTGATCTACGTGTCGATCAGCGGTTATGGCCAGACCGGCCCGTTCAAGGATCGCGCCGGCCATGACATCAACTACCTGGCCCTGGCCGGGCTGGCGAGCCACACCGGTCGGGCCGACAGCGGGCCGCTGCCGCTGGGCATCCAGGCGGCGGACATCGCCGGCGGTTCGCTGCACGGGGTGATCGGCCTGCTGGCGGCGGTCATTGCCCGCCAGCAGAGCGGGCAGGGCCAGCACCTGGACGTGAGCATGACCGACTGCGTCTTCAGCCTGAACGCACTGGCCGGCGCCGGTTACCTGGCCTGCGGGGTGAAACCGGGTTGGGAAAACCATGCGCTCAACGGTGGCAGTTTTTATGATTACTACCGCACGCGGGATGGCCGCTGGATGTCGGTGGGCAGCCTCGAGCCAGGGTTCATGCAGGCGCTGTGCACGGCCTTGGGGCGGCCGGAGCTCGCCGCCCAAGGCCTGGCGCCCGAGCAACAGCAGGGGCTCAAAGAGCAACTGCGCTCCGAATTCGAGAAGCGCGATTTTGCCGATCTTTGCGCGTTATTCGCCGAGGTGGATGCCTGCGTCGAACCGGTGCTGGAGCTGGACGAAGCGCTTGAGCATCCGCAATTGAAGGCCAGGCATCTGGTCACTCAGGTGCCCCGTGGCGACGGATCGAGCCAGGCGCAGATGGCGTGCCCGTTGAAGTTTTCCGCAGGCTTGCCCGAGCCTCGGCATATAGGCGCGAGGCTGGGGGCGCATACGGATCTGGTGTTGCGGGAGTTGGGGTTCGGTGATGAGCAGATTGCCCAACTGCGGGATGACCGGGTGGTTGTGTAGTGTTCTTTCGGGCCTCATCGC
>NZ_JBHFJB010000136.1:62633-64224 GCF_057334555.1 Pseudomonas sp. AGC41 | reverse complement strand
CGCTCCCACACTGGATCTGCGGCGTTCACAAAATCCCCTGTGGGAGCGAGCTTGCTCGCGATGGGGCCGGCCAAGACACCACTAATCCAGGCTACTCGACCCGCGTCTCCCCGCTGAACACCAACGTACTGCGACAACTGCGGCACAAGTACCGCCGCCCTTGGCGCACCAGGCTATGGCGCTGTGCGGTGAACGGAAAGTCGCTGCCATCGCACGGGCACTTATAGATGTAGCGGGTGGCGGTGCGGCGTTTTATCTCGTAGGTGTGGCAACGGTTGGGCGGCAGTTCGTAGACCCCGCGCATAATCAGTTGCCATTCCTCGCCATGGGCCTGGATGCGGTCGCCAAACAACTGATGGGCGATCAGGTGCGCGACTTCGTGGGCAACGGTCTGCTTGAGGAAGTCGTCGGCGTTTTCCCGGTACAGCTGGGGATTGAAACGCAGCAGGTTTTCATGAAGGTGCGCGACACCGGCCTTCTGGCCGCGCAACTTGAGGCTGACCAGCGGGCGTTTGAAAGGACGTTTGAAAAAGGCTTCAGCTTGTTGGTAACACTCTTCGACGCGGGTATTGAGTTGCTCGAGCATGCTTTACGGGTCTCCAGAAAGCCGAGTATGCCGCAAGCGCTGGCCGTTGCGAATCGCCCAGTTGCCCAGCGGTCGTTTCGCCGGCCCCAGGCACAGGAAGGCCGCCTTGCGGCGGCCTGTGTTGGCAGATGTCTTTTTTCTCGGAGGGTTTGTGCAAGCCTTCAGTTGGTATAGACCGGACCCACGCCCAATCCCCAGACAATGACCGTGAACGCCATGATGGCAACCAGCACGACCAGGCCGACGGCCAGCACCGAGCTGGAAAAGAGGAAGCCTTCGTCCTGCGGGATGTTCATGAACGTCGGCAAACCCACGTACAGCAGGTAGACCGTGTAGCAGATCGCCGCGGTGCCGACGATCATCCCCAGCCACATGTGCGGGTAGAGCGCCGCCAACCCGCCGATGAACAACGGCGTCGCGGTGTAGGTAGCGAACGCGACACAACGGGCCAGGCTCGGGTTGGCGTCATAGGTGCGGGCCATCCAGTGGATGAACGCGCCCATCACCGCCACGCCGCCCAACATCGCGAGGTACGACATGATGGTCATCCACAGCGCGCTTTCCAGGGTGAGCATGACCGGTGGACGATTGCCGATGACCCATCCCACCTGCGTGGTGCCGATGAACGCCGACACCGCCGGGATAGCCGCGAGGATCAGCGTGTGGGTGAGGTACATGTGGCTGATGCTTTCCTCCTGATCGCCACGGATTTCCTTCCATTCTTGATCAGGGTGGGTAAAGAGCCCCACGACATGATGGATCATAGTCAGTCACTCCTTTGTTATTGCCATCGCCCCCCAACGGAGCGCCTACGGGCCAAAGGGCCGGGTAAGTAAAGGTCTGTAAGTGTGTGCGACCTTATGCCGCAGTATAGAAAGGAGTGACCGCCAAGGGGATGGGCGGCTTAGAGCAAATCGCGCTGTAACGAAGCGGCTTAATCGCGACCTGATCTGTGCGCTGTACGCTATGCCAGGCAAATTCCCCCGTGGTGGGGGGGGTTGCTCC
>NZ_JBHFJB010000136.1:60943-62610 GCF_057334555.1 Pseudomonas sp. AGC41 | reverse complement strand
CGCCACGAAGGGCGGTGCCACGGGAGGGGTTTTTTGCGTAAAATGCCGGCCTTTCGTCACATCTCACGGATTTCGCGTCATGGGCACTCTCACGGTCAACCAGAACAAACTGCAAAAGCGCCTGCGCCGCCTGGCCGGTGAGGCCGTCGCCGATTTCAACATGATCGAGGATGGCGACAAGGTCATGGTCTGCCTGTCCGGCGGCAAGGACAGCTACACCTTGCTCGACGTGCTGATGCATTTGCAGAAGGTTGCCCCGATCAAGTTCGACATCGTTGCCGTGAACATGGATCAGAAGCAGCCGGGCTTTCCCGAGCACGTGCTGCCGGCCTACCTCGAATCGTTGGGCGTTGAATATCACATCGTCGAGAAAGACACCTATTCGGTGGTCAAGGAATTGATCCCCGAAGGCAAGACCACCTGTTCGCTGTGCTCGCGCCTGCGCCGCGGAACGCTTTACACCTTCGCCGACCAGATCGGCGCGACCAAGATGGCCCTGGGTCACCACCGCGACGACATCGTCGAGACCTTCTTTCTCAACATGTTCTACAACGGCTCGCTCAAGGCTATGCCGCCCAAGCTGCGCGCCGACGACGGGCGCAACGTGGTGATCCGTCCGCTGGCCTATTGCAGCGAGAAGGACATCCAGGCCTATTCGGATTTCAAGCAGTTCCCGATCATTCCCTGCAACCTGTGCGGTTCCCAGGAAAACCTGCAACGCCAGGTGGTCAAGGAGATGCTCCAGGAATGGGAGCGCAAGACCCCAGGCCGCACCGAGAGCATTTTCCGCGCCCTGCAAAACGTCATTCCGTCGCAACTGGCGGACCGCAACCTGTTCGACTTCGCCAACCTGCGCATCGACGACAGCGCCACGCCGCGGTTCGTCAACGTGGTGAATCTCTGACGGTCGCAGGGATAGCTATTCACGGCGCTTGCGAGCGCCGTTTTTTATTTCCGACCTCAGGAGAGGGCATGCGCGATTACAAGTGGCTGCACGAGTATTGTCTGAACCGCTTCGGTTCGGCGGCTGAATTGGAAGCCCATCTGCCTGTACCCAAGACCCCGGCGCAACTGCGCAAGATCAGCGATGACCGTTACCTCTCGACCATGGCGCTGCGAGTGTTCCGCGCCGGGCTCAAGCACAGCCTGGTCGATGCCAAGTGGCCGGCGTTCGAAGAGGTGTTTTTCAGGTTCGACCCGGAAAAGGTCGTGCTGATGAGCGCCGAGCACCTGGAGCGGCTGATGCAGGATGCACGGATCATCCGCCACCTGGGCAAGCTCAAGAGCGTGCCGCGCAACGCGCAGCTGGTGCAGGATGTGGCCCATGAAAAGGGCAGCTTCGGTGCGATGATCGCCGATTGGCCGGTGACCGATATCGTGGGTCTGTGGACTTACCTTAAAAAACACGGCCATCAGTTGGGCGGCCTGTCGGCGCCGCGTTTCCTGCGGATGATGGGCAAGGATACGTTCGTGCCCAGCTATGACGTCGTGGCGGCGCTCAATGCCCAGGACATCATCGATAAAGTCCCGACCAGCCTGCGGGACCTGGCGACGGTGCAGAATGCGTTCAACCAGTGGCATGAACAAAGTGGCGGGCGGCCGCTGAGCCAGATCTCGATGATGCTGGCTTATACAGTGAATCATTAAGACCGCGTTGCTCCCTTCGC
>NZ_JBHFJB010000136.1:46826-60912 GCF_057334555.1 Pseudomonas sp. AGC41 | reverse complement strand
CTCCCACACTGGATCTGGGGTGTTCACAAATCCAGTGTGGGAGCGAGCCTGCTCGCGAAGGCGGTTTCTCAGGCCACCGAGATCTCGCCTTCGCCGGCCAGCCGCCGGTTCAACTGGAACCGCCAGCGCACATACAGTAACGCCGAGCAGAACAGCGCCACGCTCGCCGCCATCTCCAGCACGCCGAACCACTGTCGGTTCGGATCGTAGGCCGCCAGCGCGCCCTTGATGAAATACAGGTTCACCACGAAACACATCCACGAATGCCCGCGTGCGCTGCCGCTAAGCATGCCCGGCGCAAGTATCAGCAGCGGCACCAGTTCGATCAGCAGAATCACCCAGGGGCGCGCGCCGTGCAGGTCGGCGATCAGCAGGTAATACCCGCTGAGCAGCCCCACCAGGCCGAAAAAGCACAACAGGCTGAGGTTACGGGCGATGTGCACGCGCGGCTCCAGCCACTCGATCGGCGGCAGGATCTTCGGCTTCTTAGCCACGGCCGTTCTCCAGCAACAAAGCGGTTTTTGCCAGGCGCAGGCCCAAGGCCCGGCACAGGGCGACTTCGTGTTCATTCAAGCCGCTTTTACCGTCGGCGCCGGCGTGGTGGCTCGGGCCGTAGGGCGTGCCGCCGCCCTGGGTGTCGATCAGCGCTGACTCGCTGTAGGGCAGGCCGGTGATCAGCATGCCGTGGTGCAGCAGGGGCAGCATCATCGACAGCAGCGTGGTTTCCTGGCCGCCATGCAGGCTCGCGGTGGAGGTAAACACCCCGGCCGGCTTGCCCACCAGGGCGCCGGTCAGCCAGAGGTTGCTGGTGCCGTCGAGGAAGTATTTGAGCGGCGCGGCCATGTTGCCGAAGCGGGTCGGACTGCCCAGGGCCAGGCCGGCGCAGTTCTTCAGATCATCGAGGCTGGCGTAGAGCGGGCCCTGTTCGGGGATATCCGGCGCCACCGCCTCGCACTCGGTGGAGATCGCCGGCACCGTGCGCAACCTGGCTTCCAGTCCGGCCTGCTCGACGCCGCGGGCGATCTGGCGGGCCATTTCGTTGGTAGAGCCGCTGCGGCTGTAATACAGCACCAGGATATAGGGCGTGCTCACGGCAGGATCTCCAGGATTTTCTCCGGTGGGCGGCCAATCACCGCTTTGTCGCCGGCTTCGAGAATCGGCCGTTCCAGCAGTTTCGGATGGGCAGCGATGGCGGCGATCAACTGCGCCTGGCTCAGGCTTTCGTCGGCCAGGTTCAGGCTCTTGTATTCATCTTCGCCGGTGCGCAACAACTGGCGTGCATCGATGCCGAGCTTGCCCAGCAGCCGCTCCAGCTGCGCAGCGTCAAGCGGGGTTTCGAGGTAGCGGACCACGGTGGGCGCCAGGCCACGGGCTTGCAACAGTTCCAGCGCACCGCGGGATTTCGAGCAGCGCGGGTTGTGATAAAGCGTCAGATCAGTCATGAGCGGGTCGCATCTTGCGTAAGGTGGCGGCTATTCTACTGTGCTGCGAGGCCCCTAGCACCTGATGGGTCGCGCAGTTGTTCACATTCAGACAAGGATCGGCACATGGCAAGGCGATTGGCGGCGGCACTGACATTCATCGGCATTTTGTTGCTCGCCGGCTGCGGCAATGATTACGGCGTGGACCAGAACGGCCAGCCGATTGCCGCGCAGCGGCTGGACAAACAATGGCTGGTGCTCAACTACTGGGCCGAGTGGTGCGCGCCGTGTCGCACTGAAATCCCCGAATTTAATGCCTTGGCCGAACAGCTCAAGGGACGCAACGTAGGTGTCTTCGGGGTCAACTTCGATCAGGTGCAAGGCGAAGAGCTTAAGAGCGCCAGCGAGAAGCTGGGCATCCGTTTCACCGTACTGGCCCGGGATCCGGCCGAGTTCTTTGATATCCCGCGCAGTGAGGGGCTGCCGGTGACGTACATCATCGATACCCAGGGCAAGGTGCGTGAACAATTGTTGGGAGAGCAGACGGCGGCGGCGGTGATGGCCAGGTTGGCGGCTTTGCAAGCGCTGAAATAGCACCCCGTGACGAGGCAGGCTTTTTGTGGCGAGGGAGCAAGCTCCCCCGCCACGGGCCCCACAGGATTCAACCCTCTTCCAGCCACCAGCGCAACGGCTTGCCCTGGGCCGGCCAGAAACGTGTCTGGCCGATGGGCGACATGTCCCAGCGCTCGACCTTCTCCAGCGCCTGCAAGAAACGCGTCTCCTGCTCCATCAACGCCGGGGCGCAGAGTTTGCGGGTGCTGCCGATCCGGCCGAAACTCAAGCGATCGCCTTCCAGAGTGTAGGGCGCGAACCAGTGGTTGCAGCCGGCATTGCCGTAGGCACGACCGTCATCGTCGAGGGTGATGGTCAGGTGGCTGTAATCCATCAACGGCCGCTCGCCGATCCATTCAAGGATGTAGCTGCGGTTGTATTGCAATTGCACCGGATCGGCGGCGCAGCCCATCAGGCTGGCACCGATCAGCGTGGCCAGGACCAGATGTTTCATCAGGCGGCTTCCTGGCATTTCGGGCAGCGGTGTTTCTCCCCGTCAGTCGTCCAGCCCAGCTCGGCAATGCGTGCGCTGGCGGCCGGTTTCTGGGCCTTGCTGCCGAGCTTGGCATCGACGGCGAACTCGAAGCTCAGTTCCTTGGCGCATTGGTCGCACTTGACCTGCCAGGTGTGGATCGCCAGTTCGCCAAACACCGGACCGGTGGTCATGGCGGTCCATTGGCCCATCGGCTTAAGCAGATGGCGAACGGTGTCGACGGTCAGGCGCATGGAAAGGTCCTTGCTGCCCTTGAGGGTGACGAGCAATACATCGTTGGCCTGGATCGAGCCGCCATTGCCGGTGACCTGGTAACGGCCCGGCGCCAGGGCGCGGACCTCGGTCAAGGTGTGCTGCGGGTTCATCAGGGTGTAGCGAAAATCGTGTTCGGCCATGGGTCCTCCAGATAGGCGCGACATGCTAGCACGGGGGCTGGCTTGGGCATCGCCTACAAGCGGGACGGGCCGACGAAATCCCCCTGTGGGAGCGAGCCTGCTCGCGAAAGCGGCGCCTCAGTCGGCCAATGTGTGGCTGACACAGCGTCTTTGCGAGCAGGCTCGCTCCCACAGGGATGAGTCAGCCATCCACCAGGTTCTGCGGAGCGCCAGCCGCCCAGGCGGCGATGTTGTCGAGGGTAGTGGTGGCAATCGCGGCCAATGCTTCGCGAGTCAGGAATGCCTGATGGGCGGTCACCACGACATTGGGAAAGGTCAGCAGCCGCGCGAGCACATCGTCCTGCAACGGCAGGTCGGAGCGGTCCTCGAAAAACAGCTCGGCCTCTTCCTCGTAGACATCCAGCCCCAGGTAACCCAGCTGGCCGCTTTTCAACGCTTCGATCAGTGCCGGTGTATCCACCAGGCCGCCGCGTCCGGTGTTGATCAGCATGGCGCCGCGTTGCAGGGTTGCCAGGGAGTCGGCATTGATCAGGTGTCGGCTCTGGTCGTTGAGCGGGCAGTGCAGGCTGATGATCTGCGCCTGCGCCAGCAGATCGGCCAAAGGCAGGTAGCGGGCCCCCAAGGCTTCGACCTGAGGGTTGGGGAACGGGTCGTAGGCCAGCAACTGGCAACCGAAACCGGCCATGATCCGGGCAAAAGTCGCGCCGATCTGTCCTGTGCCGACCACGCCCACGGTCTTGCCCACCAGGTCGAAGCCGGTCAGGCCATTCAGGCTGAAATTGCCGTCCCGGGTGCGGTTGCAGGCGCGGTGCAGGCAGCGGTTCAAGGCCATGATCAATGCCACCGCATGTTCAGCCACCGCATGGGGCGAATAGGCCGGCACCCGGACGATGCTCAACCCCAGACGCTTGGCTGCGGGCAGGTCGACATGGTTGAAACCGGCCGAGCGCAGGGCAATCAGCCGGGTGCCGCCGGCCGCCAGTCGTTCCAGCACCGGCGCGCTCAGGTCGTCGTTGATGAAGGCGCACACCACCTCGTACCGTACGGCCAGGGCTACCGTGTCCAGGCTCAGGCGTGCGGGTTGGAATTGCAATTCAAGGCCGGCGGGTAACGCCGCCTTGCTGAAACTGTCGCAATCGTAGGTCTGGCTGCTGAATAGAATTGCACGCATGACGGCCTCCTGGCGCTGGGATGAACCGAGCTTAACAGCCATTGCGTCGCTGACCATTGCGCTGGGTCAGGCGCTGATGCGCGCCTCGCTGGCCAGCCGGTTGATGGCACGGTCCAGGTCTTCCAGGGCTGCGGCAGCCCTCGGGTCTTGCTGCTTGAGCAGGGTTTCGCTGCGTTGGCAGGCTGCGCGCAGTTGTGGTACGCCACAGTAGCGCGTGGCCCCGTGCAGGCGATGGACCCGTTCGATCAGGGCCGTTTGGTCGTTGGCCTCGCTGGCCTGGCGGATCGCTTCGCGGTCGGCTTCAAGGGAGGCGAGTAGCATCGCCAGCATGTCCGCCGCCAGGTCGGCCTTGCCGGCGGCCAGGCGCAGGCCTTCCTCATGGTCAAGCACCAGCAGCTCGCTGCTGCCCTGAGCGTCAGCGCCCCGATCCGGGGTCTGGTTGCGTAGCGCCAGGCCGGTCCATTTGAGCACGACCTGAGCCAATTGCCGCTCGCTGATGGGCTTGGTCAGGTAGTCATCCATGCCGCTTTGCAACAGGGCGCGCTTCTCGTTGGCCATGGCATGGGCGGTGAGGGCGACGATCGGCAGAGGCGTGCAATGCCGCTCGCTTTCCCATTGGCGGATCGCTTCAGTGCTCTGGCGGCCATCCATGCCGGGCATCTGTACGTCCATCAGGACCAAGTCAAAGGTTTCCTTCTGCACGGCCTTGACCGCCGCGTAGCCACTTTCCACCGCCAGGACCCGGGCGCCCATGTCTTCGAGCAGGGTCTGTACCAGCAGCAGGTTGGCCGGGTTGTCGTCCACGCACAACACTTTGGGGGCGCGGCTGGCCACCGGTTCATTGGGTTCGTTGCGGGTCGGGCGCGGATTGACCAAGTCGGAAAGCGATCGGCGCAGCTTGCGGGTGCAGGCCGGCTTGGCCTGCAATTGGCTGTGGGGGTTGGGCACCGAGAGATGGAACAGCGTCTGTTCGGTGGTGGGGCACAGCACCAGCACTTTACAGCCCAGGTGCTCGAGGTCCCAGATGTGCTGGTTGAGACGCTCCGGCGGCATGTCGTTGCTGGTGATGCCGAGCACGGCCAGGTCAATCGCCTGGTCGGTCTGGTGCGCGACGGTGACGCCGTTGGTGAGGTTTTCCAGGGTATTGAACGGCGTCACCTGCAATCCGCAGTCTTCCAACTGGTGCTGCAAGGCCTGGCGGGCCAGCTCGTGATTTTCCAGAACCGCCACACGGCGCCCCAGCAACGGTGGGCCGGGCAGGTCTTCGGCGTCGTCACGGGTCTTGGGCAGGCGTAGGCTGATCCAGAACTCCGAGCCTTCGCCCGGCGTGCTGTCGACGCCGATCTCACCGCCCATCTGCTCCACCAGCCGCTTGGAAATCACCAGGCCCAGACCGGTCCCGCCGGGCTGCCGGGACAAGGAGTTGTCGGCCTGGCTGAAGGCCTGGAACAGCGCCCGCACGTCCTGGCTGGACAAGCCGATGCCGGTGTCCTGGATGCTGATGCGCAACTGCACGCTGTCTTCGTGCTCGTCTTCGAGCATGGCGCGGGCGACGATGGTGCCTTCACGGGTGAACTTGATGGCGTTGCTTACCAGGTTGGTGAGGATCTGCTTGAGCCGCAGCGGGTCGCCCACCAGCGACAGCGGCGTGTCACGGTAGACCAGGCTCACCAGCTCCAGTTGTTTGGCGTGAGCGGCGGGGGCGAGGATGGTCAGGGTATCCTGCAACAGGTCCCGCAAGTTGAAGGGGATGCTGTCGAGCACCAGCTTGCCGGCCTCGATCTTCGAGAAGTCGAGAATCTCGTTGATGATGCCCAGCAGGCTGTCGGCGGATTTTTCGATGGTGCCCAGGTAGTCGAGCTGGCGCGGGGTCAGCTCGCTTTTCTGCAATAAATGGGTGAAACCGAGGATGCCGTTGAGCGGCGTGCGGATTTCATGGCTCATGTTCGCGAGGAATTCGGATTTGATCCGGCTCGCTTCGAGCGCTTCCTTGCGGGCCAGGTCCAGCTCGATGTTCTGGATCTCGATGGTTTCCAGGTTCTGGCGCACATCTTCGGTGGCCTGGTCGATGCTGTGCTGCAATTCTTCCTGGGCGTTCTGCAAAGTGCCGGCCATGCGGTTGATGCCCGACGCCAGCTCATCCAGTTCCTGGCTGCCCAGCGGTGGCAGGCGGGTTTCCAGATGACCGTCCTTGAGCTGCGCCACGGCTTGCTTGATCTGGCTCAGCGGTCGATTGATGGTGCGGCCCATGCGCAGGGCCAGCAGGGCGGTGCAACCCAGGCCAGCGGCGATCAGCAGCAGGCTGGCGAACAGGCTGCGGTAACCGCGCAGCAACATGCCGCTGTGGGACAGCTCCAGTTCGACCCAACCGAGCAGACGATCGGCTTCTTCGGGTATCAGTTCGCCGGCCAGGTTGCGATGCTTGCCGAACACCGGCAACAGGTAGCGTGTGGCGTCGTTGCCGGTGCGTTGCAGCAGTTGGCTGCTGTTGCCCTCCGGCGCCCGGTTGAGCATGGTCGGGCCGGCGTGGGCGAGCGGCATGCGGTCGGGGGCGAGGAAGGTCACCGCGCGAACGTCGGTTTGTTCGAGGGACTGGGTAGCGACGCGTTCCAGCAGCTCGATGTCCTGGCGGCTCATGGCCGGGGCGACCAGCGGGGCCAGTTGTTCGGCGATCATCTCGCCGCGTTGCAGCAACTGAGCGTGCAGGTCCGATTGCTGCATCCAGGTGAAATAACCGCCCAGGACCAGCGCCATCAAGGTGGTCGGCAGCAGGGTGAGCAGCAGCACCCGGCCTTTGATTCCCAGTTTCTTGAGCACACTTGTCTCCTGCATCCAGCGGTTCGATTGAGCTTTGCACGCATCCGGCGCGCAACATCTGCGCAGTGTAGCGATTTGCAGGCGAGCCTTCTTCGTAAAATTCATGTCGTTGCGCATCCGGGCTGCTGGCCTTGTGCCGTGGCGATACGCGGCGGTTGCCTGGCGGATGCCGATCTTGAATAATCGCCCAACTGAGAATTGTTTGCAGATACTGATGAATCCCATCCCCGCTGTTCCGCCGCGCATCCTTGCCATCGAAGACGACCCCGTGCTGGGCGCTTATGTCCATGAACACCTGGGCCGCAGCGGCTTCGAAGTGACCTGGTGCCAGAACGGCCAGGATGGCCTGGACATCGCCTGCCGGCAGGCTTTCGACGTGGTGCTGATGGACATCCTGCTGCCCGGGCTGGATGGCCTCGCGGTGCTGACCCGTCTGCGCAGGAGCCATGCGACCCCGGTTTTGCTGATGTCTGCCCTGGGCGCGGAAGCGGATCGTATCAGCGGCTTTCGCCTCGGCGCTGACGATTACCTGCCCAAACCGTTCAGCATGGCGGAGTTGCGCGTGCGCATCGAGGCCATCCTGCGTCGGGTGGCGCTGGATCGACGTCCGGTCGAAGTGACGACCCTACCCCAGGCGCAGGACCTGGAGTTTGATGAGGAACGCAGCGACGTAAGCGTCCAGGGTCAGTGGGCGGGCCTGACGCGCAGCGAATATCGTTTGCTCGACGTCCTGCACCGCAGCGCCAGCGAAGTCCTGAGCAAGGCGTTCCTCTATCAGCATGTGCTGCAGCGCGGCTATGCGCTGCATGATCGCAGCCTGGACATGCATGTCAGCCAGATCCGCCGCAAGCTCAAGGCTATCGGCTACACCGCGCGGGAACTGCGCACGGTGTGGGGCAAAGGCTACGTGTGGAGTGCCGTCGATGAAGTGGTCTGATCTGCCCGGCCGGCATTCGCTATTCTGGAAACTGGCGTGCCTGCTGGTGGCGTTCTGTCTGCTGATGATCTGGCTGAGCTGGTCCTGGGGCCGCTATATGGAGGAGCGCAACCAGTTCCTTTCGGACGAAGCTCGCAGCACCCTCACGCGTTACGCCGCCGAGGCCGAGCACGCCTGGCGGTCCGGCCGACAGGCGGGGGTGGACCGCTGGTTGCAAGGCATGCAGCCGCGCGAGGCCAGCTGGGTTGGGGTGATCGGCCCTGATCTGCAATCGCTGAGCGGCCAGCCGTTGACCGAGAAACAGGTCGAACGGTTGACCTTCCTGCGCGGCCTCGATTGGCCGATCCACAAAAAGGGACGACCGTGGCTGCGGGTACCGTTCCCCGGCGAGCCCTCCGTCGGCAGCCTGGTGATCGAACTGCCCGAGCGTTTCCTGCCGGGGCAGTACCAATGGTTCTGGCGCGCGATGACCAACGGCGTGATTCCCGGACTTTTCACCCTGTTGCTCTGTGTCGGGCTGTACCGCTTGCTGGTGGTGCCGCTCAATCAACTGCGCGAACAGGCCAATGCCTGGCGGGCCGATCAGCTGGGCGTGCGCCTGTCCAGCCGTACCACCGAGCGTGCCGATGAACTGGGCGAGCTGGGTCGCGCCTTCGATCACATGTCCGAGCGGTTGCAATCGACCGTCGCGCTGCAACAGCAACTGCTGCGCGACTTGTCCCACGAGCTGCGCACGCCCCTGAGTCGCCTGCAAGTCGCCAGCGACAGCGAGCAGGACCTGGACCAGTTGCGCGAGCGTATTGCCCGGGAAGTCGAGGGTATGCGGCGATTGGTCGAAGACACTCTGCAACTGGCCTGGCTCGACACCGAACGCGCGCCGTTGGCAGTTGAGGCGATCCAGGTGCAGGCCTTGTGGGAGATGCTCACGGAGAACGCCTGTTACGAAAGCGGCTGGCCCAGCGCTCAACTGCAATGCACCGTCGATGCCGATTGCTGGGTTCAGGGCAATCTCAACGCCTTGGCGCAGGCGCTGGAAAACATCCTGCGCAACGCCATCCGTCACTCGCCGCCCGGCGGCGTGGTCCGGCTGGACGGTCGACGTGAGGGCGGTTTCTGGCTGCTGTGGCTTGAAGACGAAGGCGGTGGCGTGGCCAGGCAGGATCTTGAGCGGATCTTCGACCCGTTCACCCGTCTCGATGGTTCTCGCCCGGGAGACGGCGGTTTCGGGCTGGGGCTGAGCATCGCCCGCAATGCGCTGGCGCGCCAGGGTGGGCGGCTGTGGGCGCAGAATGGCAGGAAGGGCTTGCGATTGAATCTGCATTTAATGGCCTGCCAAGCAGCCACCGCCTCCGTGGCGAGGGAGCTTGCTCCCGCTGGGGCGCGCAGCGGCCCCCTGCAAACTGCCTGACACACCCACAAAACCCGAATGGGGCGACTTCGTCACCCAGCGGGAGCAAGCTCCCTCTCCACGGAGGCGGTGGCTGCTTATTCCCATAAGCCATAACCACCACACTTTGCGTGATATGGCCTCGCCGGGTTTGCCGGTATGATAGGCGCCCCCGCAGCCCGGATTGCGAATACGCCATGACTTTGCAGTACCCAACCATCGCCGATTGCGTCGGCAATACTCCGCTGGTTCGCTTGCAGCGCCTGCCTGGCGCGACCAGTAATACGCTTTTGCTCAAGCTCGAAGGCAACAACCCGGCGGGTTCGGTCAAGGACCGGCCGGCGCTGTCGATGATCACCCGTGGCGAATTGCGCGGGCAGATCCGCCCCGGCGACACGCTGATCGAGGCGACCTCCGGCAATACCGGCATCGCCCTGGCGATGGCGGCGGCGATCAAAGGCTACAAGATGATCCTGATCATGCCCGACAACTCCAGCGCCGAGCGCAAGGCGGCGATGACGGCCTATGGCGCCGAGCTGATCCTGGTGACCCAGGAAGAGGGCATGGAAGGCGCCCGGGACCTGGCCGAGCGGATGCAGGCCGAGGGCCGGGGCAAGGTGCTGGACCAGTTCGCCAACGGCGACAACCCAGAGGCCCACTACACCACCACCGGCCCTGAGATCTGGCGCCAGACCGACGGCACGATCAGCCATTTTGTCAGCTCGATGGGCACCACCGGCACCATCATGGGCACTTCACGCTACCTGAAAGAACAGAACCCGAACGTGCAGATCATCGGCCTGCAACCGATGGAAGGCTCGGCCATCCCGGGCATTCGCCGCTGGCCGGAGGAGTATCTGCCGAAGATCTACCAGGCCGATCGCGTGGACCGGATCATCGACATGGCCCAGAGCGAAGCCGAGGACGTGACCCGTCGCCTGGCCCGTGAAGAAGGGATTTTCTGCGGCGTGTCTTCGGGCGGTGCCGTGGCGGGCATGTTGCGTTTGTCGAAGGAAGTGGAAAATGCAGTGATCGTCGCGATCATCTGCGACCGTGGCGACCGTTATCTGTCGACCGGCATCTTCGACGCGCCCAACTGATGGCCAAGCAAGAAAGAGGCTTGCGCTTCCAGCCCAGCGGCGGAAGCCGGGCCCCGCAAGTGCCCACCGGAAAAAAGCAGCGCCTGACCATTGAGCGCCTGGCCAACGATGGCCGCGGCATTGCGTTTGTCGACGGGCGGACCTGGTTCGTCATCGGCGCCCTGGCGGGCGAAGAGGTCGAGGCGCGGGTGCTCGGTGCCCACGGCAAAGTGGTCGAGGCCCGCACCGAACGGGTGTTTTCCTCCAGCGAACTGCGTCGTGCAGCGCCCTGCGTGCATGCCGGTCGCTGTGGCGGCTGCAGCGTCCAGCATTTGCCCCACGGCGAACAGCTCGCCCTGAAACAGCGCATGCTTGCCGAGCAACTGTCGCGGGTCGCCGGAGTTGAGCCGGATGAGTGGGCCGCGCCGTTGAGCGGGCCGGAATTCGGCTATCGACGTCGCGCCCGGGTGGCGGTGCGTTGGGACCAGAAAGCGAAAAAGCTTGAAGTGGGTTTCCGTGCCGTCGGCAGCCAGGACATCGTAGCCATTGGCGAATGTCCGGTGCTGGTACAGCCCTTGCAACCGATCATGAGCCGCTTGCCGGAACTGCTTCGTCGTTTGGGTAAACCTCAGGCTTTGGGCCATGTCGAGTTGTTCGCCGGCTCGTCCCTGGCGTTGTTGCTGCGGCATATGGCGCCGTTGTCGGAAGCCGACCTGACGATCCTCAAGGATTTCTGCGCGTTCCACCAAGCCCAATTGTGGCTGCATGGCGAAGGCGAGCCGCAACCGGTCGATCCGGGGCAGGCCCTGGGTTATCGCCTGGAAACCTGGGATCTGGAGTTGGCTTACCGGCCGGGGGATTTCATCCAGGTGAACGCCGCCGTCAACCAGGCGATGGTCGCCCAGGCGCTGCAATGGCTGGCGCCTCGCCCCGAGGACCGGGTGCTGGACCTGTTCTGTGGCCTAGGCAATTTTGCCTTGCCGCTCGCCAGGCAGGTGCGCGAGGTGGTGGCGGTGGAGGGCGTGCAGACCATGGTCGAGCGCGCGGCGGCGAACGCACTCAGCAACAATTTGCATAACACTGCCTTTTTTCAGGCCGATTTATCCCAGCCTTTGGCGGGTGCCGAGTGGATCGGCGAAGGCTTTTCTGCGGTACTCTTGGACCCACCCCGTGATGGTGCTTTCGAGGTGGTGCGCAAGCTGGCCTCGCTGGGTGCCAGGCGGCTGGTTTATGTGTCGTGCAACCCGGCAACTTTGGCCCGGGACACGGTCGAATTGATCAAGCAGGGCTACCGGTTAAAACGTGCCGGGATTCTCGATATGTTTCCTCAGACGGCGCATGTCGAGGCCATGGCGTTATTTGAAGCGAGCCAGGATGGCTTGTCCGACTGACCCGTTCGTGCCGACCCGCCACAGCCCTGGGCGGAAACACGGGCAACGAAGGTCAGCGATGTCGACGCATTGAATCTGCGTCATAGGGAAGGTAAGTAAAGATGGTACAGGTGAGAGCACACCAGCCGATCAACACCGACGGCAGTATCAATCTCGAGGCTTGGCTCGATCACGCGGTCAGTATCGATCCGGCACTGGATCGCGAAGCCTTGAAAGCCGCCTGCGAGTTCGCTCGCGAGGCGGAACAGCAACACAACGCGGCGAAGAACCTGTGGTCCGAAGGCACCTCGAGTTTCCAGACGGGCCTTGAGATCGCCGAAATCCTCGCCGACCTCAAGCTCGACCAGGACTCGCTGGTCGCCGCGGTACTTTACCGTGGCGTGCGCGAAGGGCAGATCCAGCTGCCGATGGTCAACCAGCGTTTCGGCACCGTGGTCGCCAAGCTGATCGACGGCGTGTTGCGCATGGCGGCCATCAGCGCCAGCCTCAGCCCGCGCCAGTCCATGGTCCTGGGTACCCAGGGCCAGGTGGAAAACCTGCGCAAGATGCTCGTCGCCATGGTCGACGACGTGCGTGTCGCGCTGATCAAGCTGGCCGAGCGCACCTGCGCGATCCGCGCCGTGAAGTCCGCCGACGACGAAAAGCGCAATCGTGTCGCTCGTGAGGTGTTCGACATCTACGCGCCGCTGGCCCACCGTCTCGGTATCGGTCACATCAAGTGGGAGCTGGAGGACTTGTCCTTCCGCTACCTGGAGCCCGACCAATACAAGCAGATCGCCAAGCTGTTGCACGAACGACGGCTGGATCGCGAGCGCTTCATCACCGATGTCATGACCCAGTTGCGTGAGGAATTGCAAGCCACCGGCGTGGAAGCCGATATCAGTGGCCGGGCCAAGCACATCTATTCGATCTGGCGCAAAATGCAGCGCAAGGGCCTGGAATTCAGCCAGATCTACGACGTTCGCGCCGTGCGCGTGCTGGTCCCGGAGATGCGCGATTGCTACACCGCGCTGGGGATCGTCCACACCTTGTGGCGGCACATTCCCAAGGAATTCGACGACTACATCGCCAACCCGAAGGAAAACGGCTACCGCTCGCTGCACACCGCGGTCATCGGCCCGGAAGGCAAGGTGCTTGAGGTGCAGATCCGCACCCATGCCATGCACGAAGAAGCCGAGCTGGGGGTTTGCGCCCACTGGAAATACAAGGGCACCGACGTCAAGTCCGGGTCCAACCATTACGAAGAGAAAATCTCCTGGCTGCGCCAGGTGCTGGAATGGCACGAGGAACTGGGTGACATCGGCGGCCTGGCGGAACAGCTGCGGGTCGACATCGAACCGGACCGGGTCTACATCTTCACGCCCGACGGCCACGCCATCGACCTGCCCAAGGGCGCGACGCCGCTGGACTTCGCCTACCGGGTGCATACCGAGATCGGCCACAACTGCCGTGGCGCCAAGATCAACGGGCGGATCGTGCCGCTCAACTACAGCCTGCAGACCGGCGAGCAGGTCGAGATCATCACCAGCAAGCACGGCACGCCGAGCCGCGACTGGCTGAACCCGAACCTGGGCTACATCACCACTTCGCGAGCGCGGGCGAAAATCGTCCACTGGTTCAAGCTGCAGGCCCGCGACCAGAACGTCGCCGCCGGCAAGACCCTGCTTGAGCGCGAGCTGAGTCGCCTCGGCCTGCCGCAGGTGGATTTCGACAAGCTGGCTGAAAAAGCCAACATGAAGACCGCCGAGGACATGTTCGCCGCCCTTGGCGCCGGCGACCTGCGCCTGGCGCAACTGGTCAACCTCGCCCAGCAACTGGTGGAGCCGGAACGCGGTAACGAGCAACTGGAACTGATCCCGCGCAAGGCCACCGGCTACAAGCCCGGCAAGCGCGGCGACATCCAGATCCAGGGTGTGGGCAACCTGATGACCCAGATGGCCGGCTGCTGCCAGCCGCTGCCGGGGGATGCGATCGTCGGCTACATCACCCAGGGCCGTGGCGTGAGCATTCACCGCCAGGATTGCGCCTCGGTGCTGCAACTGGCTGGTCGCGAACCGGAGCGGATCATCCAGGTCAGCTGGGGCCCGGTGCCGGTGCTCACCTACCCGGTGGACATCATCATCCGCGCCTACGACCGTTCCGGCCTGCTGCGTGACGTGTCCCAGGTGCTGCTCAACGAGCGGATCAACGTGCTGGCGGTCAACACCCGCTCGAACAAGGAGGACAACACCGCACTGATGTCCCTGACCATCGAGATTCCGGGGCTGGATGCACTGGGGCGGTTGCTGGGGCGGATTTCCCAGTTGCCGAACATCATCGAGACCCGGCGCAATCGGACACCGGGCTAAAGGCACAGTCCAGAAATGTGGGGGGGGGGGGGGGG
>NZ_JBHFJB010000136.1:45256-46806 GCF_057334555.1 Pseudomonas sp. AGC41 | reverse complement strand
CGCGAAGGCGGTGTGTCAGCCGATATGGTTTTGACTGATGTACCGCTTTCCCCCCCCCCCCCCCCCCTCCCACAGGGATTTTTTTGTGGTGGGATGATTGATGTACAGCCTCGAAGACCTGCTCCACCTGATGAACCGCTTGCGCGACCCGCAATATGGTTGCCCGTGGGACATCAAGCAAACCTACGCCACCATCGTCCCCCATACGTTGGAGGAAGCCTACGAAGTGGCCGATGCCATCGAGCGCGGCGACTTCGATCACCTTCAAGGTGAATTGGGCGACCTGCTGTTCCAGGTGGTGTATTACAGCCAACTGGCCCGGGAAGAAAACCGCTTCGAATTCGCCGGCGTGGTCGACAGCATCACCCGCAAGCTGATCCGCCGCCATCCCCATGTGTTTCCCACCGGTGACCTTTACGCAGCCGTGGATACCCCGCGCCTGAGCGAAGAGCAGGTCAAGCAGCGCTGGGAGGAAATCAAGGCTGAGGAACGTGCGGAGAAGGCTTCGGTGCCCAAGCAGCTGTCATTGCTCGACGACGTCCCGGCGGCATTGCCGGCCTTGTCCCGTTCGGCGAAGTTGCAGAAGCGCGCCGGCCAGGTCGGTTTCGACTGGCCGGGACCGCTGCCGGTGCTCGATAAGGTCCGTGAAGAGCTCGACGAAGTGCTCGAAGCCATGGCGGACAATGACACCGCGGCCGTCAGCGATGAGGTGGGCGACCTGCTGTTCAGCGTGGTGAACTTGGCTCGACACTTGAAAGTCGACCCCGAAACGGCCCTGCGTGGCGCCAATGCAAAGTTTGAAAGACGTTTCCGATTTATCGAACAGGCATTGCGCGAGACCCACCGTCCCATGGAAGATTGCACCCTCGAAGAGTTGGACGCCTTGTGGGGCGAAGCCAAACGTCAGGAAAAGAATTTGCCCAGCTGCGGCTGAGGCCGTTGCCTAAGTGAGTAAGCACCATGAGCCTTTCCCTTCGCGACCAGTTGCTCAAAGCAGGGCTGGTCAACCAAAAGCAGGCCAAGCAGGTCGGCAAAGAGAAACAGAAGCAGCAACGCCTGGCCCACAAAGGCCAGGTTGAACTGGATGATTCCCAGCAGCGTGCGGCCCAGGAAGCCATGGCCGAGAAGGTCAAGCGCGACCAGGAGCTCAACCGTCAGCAGCAGGAAAAGGCCGAGCAGAAGGCCCGTGCCGCGCAGATCAAGCAATTGATCGAGGTGTCGCGCCTGCCGAAGCTGACCACCGATGACTACTACAACTTCGTCGACGACAAGAAGGTCAAGCGCATCTCGGTCAATGCGCTGATGCGTAACAAGCTGAGCAGCGGTTCCCTGGCGATCGTCCATCATGCCGGCAGCTATGAAGTGATCCCGCGCGAAGCGGCGCTGAAGATCCAGGAACGCGACCCCAAGCGCATCGTCCAGCTCAACACCCAGACCGAAGAAGTCGATGCCGATGACCCGTACGCGGCGTATCAGATTCCTGATGATTTGATGTGGTAAGGGTGAACTGATCGCAAGACTTGTGGGAGACCTGTGGGGGGGGGGGGGGG
>NZ_JBHFJB010000136.1:37122-45125 GCF_057334555.1 Pseudomonas sp. AGC41 | reverse complement strand
TCGCTCCCACATCAGGGAATGTGTTGCCTTCAGGATTCTACGGTCTCACGCAAACGCTGCCGTTCCTCACGTTCCAGCTCAGCCTTGTAGCTATGAGCGTCAGTCTCGGAATGGAACATGCCCACCAGCAGATCCTGTTGATGCACATCCCAGATCCGGATACCGGCGGCAATGCCTTCGTGGGACATATGGGCGTCGTCGCGTTCAGTTACTTTCACAGTCATCTCGCAAGCTCCAATCTCTGTTATCTGCAGCAAGGCGTGTGCAGGGTTTTGTTATAGATTTTGGTAGCGAGCTAAGTAAATGGCCGGGGTGATAAAGAAGTTTTCATGAAGCGCACAGCCGTCGTGCAGGCCAGGCAGGGCGCGGCGTTTGGTCGCAGGTGGCGTTCATGAAGAAATTTTCATGTCGGCAAGCAGGCACCGGACCCTGTGGGAGCGAGCCTGCTCGCGAAAGCGGTGTGTCAGTCAACATCCTTGCTGGCTGATCCAATGCTTTCGCGAGCAGGCTCGCTCCCACAGGGCGGAGGTGGTGGGGTTGGAGTTCAGGCAACAAAAAGCCCCGCATCTGCGGGGCTTTTTAACGTTCGGCGCTGATCAGCTGCCTTTCACAGCCTTGCCGTTGACCGTACCGTCCTGGAGCATGATGTTGTACTCCTTGCCGTCAGTCTCGACTTGCTGGAGGCGTACCAGCAGGTAATCCCAGTCCTTGGCGAACCAGAGCACGGTGATGCGCTTGCTTTGTGTCGGGTCGCGCACGCGTTCGACCTTGATGGCGTCGATCTGGCCGGCCTTGGTGTCGACTTTTTCCGAACCGAGCACGCGGAAGTCATAGGTATCGATTTCACCGTCATCGACGACCTGATAACTCATGCTTTTCTTACCGGCCGCCACGTCGTGCTGCAGGGCCAGCTGGTACGTGGATTTGTCGACCATGCCGCGGTTCAATGGCAGCTTGACCGCGTCACCGCGATCGGTGCCGGTGACCATCTTCGCGTTCCAGTCGAAATCCAGGTCTGCTTTCTTGGCTTTACCCAGGCCGCCGCGCTCGAAGTGGTAGGACTGCGGCAGCAGGGTGTCTTTGTCCAGGGTCAGGGTGCTTTCTTCGGTCAGGCTGGCGATCATCATCGATGCCTTGAAGCTCAGCTTCCAGGTGCCGTTGGCCTCTTTGGTCAGGCTGCGCTCGGCGGTGCCGCTCATGGGCAGCTGTTTCCAGTCGGCGGTGTAGCTGGCGGAGAACGGTTGAAGGTCTGCGGCCTGTGCCAGGGGCAGGGCAAGCAGAGCGCAAGCGAAGAGCAGGGCGCGACGCATAAAATCTCCTAGTATCGAATCAAATGGCCGCTGGCGGCGAGCAACTGGCCGTCCAGTGAGGCGCCGCGATCGTCGAGCGTCAGCCGACCTTCGGCAAACCAACGCACGGCCATCGGGTAGATCTGGTGTTCGCGGGCGTGGACCCGTTGCGCCAGGCTTTGCGGCGTGTCGTGCAACTCTACCGGTATTACTGCCTGTACGACCAGTGGTCCGCCATCGAGTTCCTCGGTGACAAAGTGAACCGAGCAGCCATGCTCCGTGTCGCCGGCCTCCAGCGCGCGCTGGTGAGTGTGTAACCCTTTGTATTTGGGCAGCAGCGATGGGTGGATATTGAACAGGCGGCCCTGGTAGTGACGCACAAAGCCGGCGCTGAGGATGCGCATGAAGCCAGCGAGTACGACCAGTTGTGGTTTGAAGGTGTCGATCTGTTCGATCAGCGCGGCGTCGAAGGCCTCGCGGCCGTCGAACGCCTGGTGATCGAGGACGCGGGTATCGATACCCGCCTCCTCGGCACGTTGCAGGCCGTAGGCATCGGCGCGGTTGGAAATCACCGCGCGGATCCGGACCGGGCTGTCGCCGGTCCGTGTACTGTCGATCAGGGCCTGCAGGTTACTGCCGGTGCCGGACAACAGCACCACCACGTCACAGGTTGCGGACATCAGTGTGCCTTGAGGTTTTTCAGCTCGACCTGTGCGGCGCCTTCGGCCGCGGTGGCGATCTGGCCGATGACCCACGGCTGCTCGCCCGCGTCGCGCAGGACGTTCAGCGCGGTTTCGACGTGCTCCTGGGCCACGCAGATGACCATGCCCACGCCGCAGTTCAGTACGCGGTGCATTTCGGTTTCATCGACGTTGCCTTTTTCCTGCAGCCAGTCGAACACCGCCGGGCGGGTCCAGCTCGCCACGTCGACCACGGCCTGGGCGCCTTTCGGCAGCACGCGCGGGATGTTGTCCAGCAGACCGCCGCCAGTGATGTGGGCCATGGCCTTGACGGCGCCGGTGTCCTTGATCAGCTTGAGCAGCGGCTTGACGTAGATGCGCGTCGGGGCCATCAGCAGGTCGGCCAGTGGCTTGCCGTCGAGCTGGGTGTTCTCGATATCGGCGCCCGAGACTTCGATGATCTTGCGGATCAGCGAGTAGCCGTTGGAGTGCGGACCGGAAGAGGGCAGGGCGAGCAGGGCGTCGCCGGCGGCGACTTTCGAGCCGTCGATGATCTCGGCCTTTTCCACGACGCCGACGCAGAAGCCGGCCAGGTCGTAGTCTTCGCCTTCGTACATGCCTGGCATTTCAGCGGTTTCGCCGCCGACCAGCGAGCAGCCGGACAATTCACAGCCGGCGCCGATGCCGGTCACGACCTGGGCGGCGGTGTCGACGTTGAGTTTGCCGGTGGCGTAATAGTCGAGGAAGAACAGCGGCTCGGCGCCACAGACCACCAGGTCGTTCACGCACATGGCCACCAGGTCGATGCCGATGCTGTCGTGCTTGTTCAGGTTCAGGGCCAGGCGCAGCTTGGTGCCGACGCCGTCGGTGCCCGAGACCAGAACCGGTTGCTTGTAGCCGGCCGGGATCTCGCAGAGGGCGCCGAAACCGCCCAGGCCGCCCATGACTTCCGGGCGCGCGGTGCGCTTGGCGACGCTCTTGATGCGTTCGACCAATGCTTCACCGGCGTCGATGTCTACACCGGCGTCCTTGTAGCTCAGGGAGGGTTGCTTGCTCATGATCCAGGCCTTTAAAGGGGGGATTTCTGGGTAACGACCGATCGCCGGGGCCATTGAATAACCGTTGTGCGAATTATTCCGGGTGCCCAGCCATTGCCGGTCTGCGAAGGCGCGCGATTTTATCAGGCTTGTGGACCAGCGGCCATCCTCGCACCGACGGGCAGGGACATATCCGCGAAAAAAACCGTTATTTCTTGTATTGGTACTGGGCGACGCGTCTGTATAAGGTGTAGCGGTAAGCGGCTATGGTTATGACAATAGAAAACTCGCGCCGGGTGGTGAATGTTTTCCCCGGTGCCGTGGTCACAGCCATGCTCAATCTTCTCCACACGGCCGGTGCCAGCCGTTATGTCCGGGAATCTTCCATGCGTCTTTTCAAATTCTTGTCCATGGGCTGCCTGTCGCTGATCAGCCTGGCGAGCCATGCCGAAACCCTCAATAACCTTTATCAGGTGCGTGAGCCGGTCAGCAGCCAGGCGCCGGATGAGCGTAACCAGGCAACGTTGCGAGCGTTGGACACCCTGGTGCTGCGCCTGACCGGCGACGCCAAGGCCGCGCAGAATCCCGGCCTGGCGGCGATCCGCAAGGACCCGCAGCAGATCATTCTGCAGTACGGCTACGACGCCGGTCCTCCGGAAAGCCTGCAGGTGGACTTCGATCCCGCCAGCACCGACCGCGCGTTGCGTTCGGCCGGGCTGGCGCTCTGGGGCGCGAATCGTCCATCGATCCTGGGTTGGTGGCTGAATGACTCGGCAGAAGGCTCCAGCCTGGTCGGCGATGGCCAGGCCAGCGCCACGCCGCTGCGCCGCGCGGCCCAGCACCGGGGTTTGCCGCTGCACCTGCCGTTGGCGGACTTGAGCGAGCAGATTGTCGCCACCGCGCCGACGTTGCAAGGCAACGATCCGGCGCCGTTGCGTGGCGCGTCGGAACGGTATGGTTCGGATGCCTTGCTGGCGGTCCATGCCAAGGAAGAGGGTGGTCAGTGGCAGGCCACCTGGCGCCTGTGGCTGGGCGACCAGCGCGAACAGGGCAGCGCCCAGGGCGCCGATCCCGCGGCGCTGGCCGATGCCGTGATGTTGGCGGTGAGCCAGCGTTTGGCGCCGCGTTTCGTGGCCAAGCCGGGGGTGGCGACCGAGCAGTTGCTGGAAGTCCAAGGCATGAACCTGGAGCGTTATGCAGCGCTGGGGCGTCTGCTCGAACCGTTCGCTGGCCAGGTGCAGCGGGTCGAGGGCGACATGATCGTCTACAAGGTCAACGGCAGCGCCGAGCAACTGAAGGCGCAGTTGGCTCTGGCCAAGCTGCAGGAATTGCCACCGGCTGAAGCCGTCGCGCCAGTGCTTGCGGCGCAGCCGGCCGCCGACGGAACGGTTCCGGTCGCGACCCCGGCAACGACACCGTCGCCGGCGGCTAACTTGCGATTCCGCTGGTAGTTTTCTTTCTTTTATAGGGGCAGGAGTGGTTCATGGGCGATACGCGGCGTTGGTTCTGGTTGGGTGGGGTCGCCCTGCTGATTGCATTTATCTACTTGCTTCACCCGATCCTCACGCCGTTCCTGGTTGCGCTGTTACTGGCCTATCTGTTCGATCCGGTGGTCGATCGCCTGGAAAAACTCGGCCTGTCCCGGACCTGGGGCGTGGTGGCAGTGTTTGCGTTATTCACCTTGATCGTCAGTGCTCTGCTGCTGGTGCTGATACCCATGCTGGCCAAGCAACTGGTGCGCCTGTACGAGCTGGCACCACAAATGCTCGATTGGCTGCAGCACACCGCGGTACCGTGGGTGCAATCGAAGCTGGGCCTGGCGGACGGCTTCTGGAAGTTCGACAAGGTCAAGGCCGCCATCAGCGAACACATGGGGCAGACCACCGATATCGTCGGCGTGGTCTTGAGCCAGGCCACGGCTTCGAGCCTGGCGCTGATCGGCTGGCTGGCGAACCTGGTGCTGATTCCCGTGGTGGCTTTCTATCTGTTGCGCGATTGGGACCTGATGATGGCGAAGATCCGCAGCCTGCTGCCGCGCCACCGCGAAGAACGCATCATGACGCTGACTGGCGAATGCCACGAAGTGCTGGGGGCGTTTGTCAGGGGCCAGTTGCTGGTCATGGTCGCGTTGGGCTTCATCTATGCGGCGGGGCTGATGCTGGTAGGGCTGGAGTTGGGCCTGTTGATCGGCCTGATCGCCGGGTTGGCGGCCATCGTGCCATATATGGGGTTCGTCATCGGAATTGGCGCGGCGTTGATCGCCGGGCTGTTCCAGTTTGGCGGCGACCTGTATCCCATGGTCGGCATCGTCGCGGTGTTTATGGTCGGGCAGGCGCTGGAAGGCATGGTGCTGACGCCGTTGCTGGTGGGGGATCGTATCGGCTTGCATCCGGTGGCGGTGATCTTCGCGATCCTGGCGGGTGGCGAGTTGTTCGGCTTCACCGGGATCCTGCTGGCGCTACCGGTGGCGGCGGTGATCATGGTGCTGGTGCGTCATATGCACGATCTGTACAAGGATTCCGACATATATAGCGGCGCAGAGGACCCCGACCTCTAGGGAAAATGGCAGGCGCGGCGTCAGGGAAACTGACGCTCCGTGCCCTTGCTGCTGCAAACCTTTGATTTTGCTCGGGGTCCGGCGCATTGTGCGGTCTGCGCCACGGGTATAAACTTTGCAAACTTTACACAGAGGCCACTAATGGTTCCCTTGGAACCGTTCAGTCAGCATGAAACCGATTCAGCTGCCCCTAGGTGTGCGTCTGCGTGATGACGCCACCTTCATCAATTACTACCCAGGCGCCAATGCCGCTGCACTCGGCTATGTCGAGCGGCTTTGCGAAGCCGACGCCGGCTGGACCGAGAGCCTGATCTATCTGTGGGGCAAGGACGGGGTAGGGCGCACGCATCTGTTACAGGCGGCGTGCTTGCGCTTCGAGCAGTTGGGCGAGCCTGCCGTGTACCTGCCACTGGCCGAGCTGCTGGATCGCGGCGTGGAAATCCTCGACAACCTGGAACAGTACGAACTGGTCTGCCTGGATGATCTCCAGGCAGTGGCCGGCAAGGCCGATTGGGAAGAGGCGCTGTTCCATTTGTTCAACCGCTTGCGCGACAGTGGCCGGCGCCTGTTGATTGCCGCATCGACCTCGCCACGGGAATTGCCGGTGAAGCTGGCGGACTTGAAATCCCGCCTGACCCTGGCGCTGATCTTCCAGATGCGCCCGCTTTCCGACGAGGACAAACTCCGCGCCTTGCAGTTGCGTGCGTCCCGACGCGGCTTGCACCTGACCGACGAAGTCGGCCACTTCATCCTCACCCGTGGTACCCGCAGCATGAGCGCGTTGTTCGAGTTGCTCGAACGCCTCGACCAGGCCTCGCTCCAGGCCCAGCGCAAGCTGACTATTCCTTTCTTGAAAGAAACTTTAGGCTGGTAAAACGGTCGCGGCGTAGTGGCTCATGGCCTGTTTTGCTCGCGACGAAACCCGCGGTCCTGCTGGGCTGCAGCCCTTTCGACGTTAAAAATCGGCTTAAGCGCTTAGATGTAAAGGCAAAACCGAGAAGTCACATTTGCATCGATTGAATTTGCAAATGAGGTTGATAGAAGGCATAGTCTCGCCATCTTTACTACCTCAGCCACGGTCGTGCCCATGCTAAATCGCTTCGCACCCCTCGTGCCTCTCGCACTCGTTACCCTGTTGTTCGGTTGCGCTGCCCACTCTCCAGTGACCCAGCAAGCGCCACAACCACAGGTGAAAAACACCGTTACCGCCCAGTCTTCCGCCGTTGCGTTCCAGGAAGAAATGGCCTCCGACAAAGAGCTGGCAGACTTCGCCGGCAGCAAGCCTTATCAGCTTCCAGTGCTGGCAGACAGCATCCTGGAGCGTGGCATGTCGTTGATCGGCACACGTTATCGTTTTGGCGGGACCTCCGAAGCCGGCTTCGACTGCAGCGGCTTCATCGGCTACCTGTTTCGCGAAGAGGCGGGCATGAACCTGCCGCGTTCCACGCGTGAAATGATCAACGTGAAGGCCCCACTGGTCGCTCGCAACCAACTTGAACCCGGTGACCTGCTGTTCTTCAGCACCAATGGTCGTCGCGGTCGGGTCAGCCACGCCGGTATCTACCTGGGCGACAATCAGTTCATCCACTCCAGCAGCCGCCGCAGCGGTGGGGTGCGAATCGACAGCCTGGGCGACAGCTACTGGAGCAAGACCTTCATCGAAGCCAAGCGCGCCCTCGCCATGGCACCGACTGTCGTAACGGCTCGCAAGTAATCGCACAGTTTGTAGGGCAAACTTAAAGTCTTACTTGAAGTTTGGCCCATAGCCGCTAGAATCCATGATCATTGATTGATGGCAATCCGCCTGCGTATTACGCGGGCGGATCTGTTTCCATCTCCACGGCAGAAAAAGCCGCATCCAGATCAGGATTGTTGTGCCTATGTCGACCTCGGCCCGCCTTGCTCTCATGTTTCTCGCCGCACTGCTCAGCGCGTGCGTCAGTCGCACCCCGCCGCCCGCGCCGGTGCGGGCTCCGGTAGTGTTCGCACCTTCCCAGACTTTTTCTCCCGCCGCCGAAGACGTGCTGTTCCGGGCGTTGGGCCTGGTGGGCACGCCTTATCGCTGGGGCGGCAACACGCCGGATTCAGGTTTTGATTGCAGTGGCTTGATCGGCTATGTGTACCGTGACGCCGCCGGTATCTCGCTGCCACGCTCCACGCGCGAAATGATCAGCATGCGTGCGCCGGAAGTCGGCAAGGATGCGTTGCAGAGCGGTGACCTGGTGTTCTTCGCCACCAATGGCGGCTCCCAGGTCAGCCATGCCGGAATCTATGTCGGCGAGGGGCGTTTCGTCCATGCGCCGGCCACGGGCGGTACGGTCAAGCTCGACAGCCTGTCCAAGGCCTATTGGCAGAAAGCCTACCTGGGCGCCAAGCGCGTGCTGCAGCCGGATCATCTGGCGCGTAATCCCTGATTTCTGCTGGATAGGCTCTTGTGGCG
>NZ_JBHFJB010000136.1:35636-37036 GCF_057334555.1 Pseudomonas sp. AGC41 | reverse complement strand
ATCTTGTTCCCCACATCATCGGCCACCAACAACCCACCCTGCTTGTCGACCACCACGCCCACCGGCCGGCCCTGGGCTTTTTCGTCTGCGTTGAGGAAACCGGTCAGCACGTCCACTGGTTGCCCGACCGGCTTGCCGCCACTGAACGGAACAAAAATCACCTTGTAGCCACTGTGGGGCTTGCGGTTCCAGGAACCGTGTTGCCCGATGAAAGCCCCTTCGGTGAACGGCGCGGGCAACTTGCTGCCTTCGGCGAAGCTCAGGCCCAGGGAGGCAGTGTGCGGGCCGACGGCATAATCGGGGGCGATGGCCTTGGCCACCAGCTCGGGGTTCTGCGGCTCGACCCGGACATCGATGTTCTGCCCGTAATAGCTATAGGGCCAGCCATAGAAGCCGCCGTCCTTCACCGACGTGATGTAGTCCGGCACCAGGTCGCTGCCGATCTCGTCCCGTTCGTTGACCGCCGTCCACAACGCGCCGCTGCGTGGCTCCCACGCCAGGCCATTGGGATTGCGCAGGCCCGCGGCGAAGATGCGGTGCGTGCCCGTTGCGCGGTCGACTTCCCAGATCGCCGCGCGGCCTTCTTCCGCTTCCATGCCGTTCTCGCCGACATTGCTGTTCGAACCGGTGGTCACGTACAGCTTGCTGCCGTCCCGGCTGGCGATGACGTTTTTGGTCCAGTGGTGGTTCAAAGTGCCACCCGGCAAGTCGACCACCTTGGTTGGCTGTGCCTTGATCTGTGTGTCGCCTTCCTTGTACGGAAAGCGGATCAACCGGTCGGTGTCGGCCACGTACAGGTCATTGCCGACCAGGGTCATGCCGAACGGCGAATTGAGGTTCTCCAGGAAAATCGTCCGGGTCTCGGCGATGCCATCGTGATTGGCGTCTCGCAGCAGGGTGATGCGGTTGGGGCTGGGCACGCCGGCACCGGCCCGGCCCATGACTTTTTTCATGACCCAGCCACGAATGCCTTGGGTATCGTCGGGCTTGGGCGGGGCGTTGGTTTCGGCGACCAGCACATCACCATTGGGCAGTACGTAAAGCCAGCGCGGATGATCCAGCCCTTCGGCAAAAGCGATTACCTGCAGGCCTTGGGCCGGGGTTGGCTTGGCGCCGTCCGGCCAGCCGACCGCTTCGGCGATATTCACCGTGGGAATCAGGGTCTTGTTCGGCTCGGGCAGTTTCGGCGACGGCCCGGTGCCGTCGGAAACCTGCAACGTGGAAGACTCGCCACACGCGACAAGCCCCGTAGCCAGGGCAATGATTAACAGATGAGGTGGCTTGAGCATGCGGGCTTCCCTATGAGTGCATGTGGTTACTCATAGAGGAGCGTAGACGTGGGATGGTTCAACGGTGGGTAACAACAGTCAGGCAAGCAGATTCCTTTGTGGGAGCGAGCC
>NZ_JBHFJB010000136.1:32478-35553 GCF_057334555.1 Pseudomonas sp. AGC41 | reverse complement strand
GCGCTATATCCGGCAACATCGATGTTGACGGTTGCACCGTCTTCGCGACCCCCCCCCCTCCCACATGTTTTCCCACAGGCCAATGAATCAGCCGTGCGCCTGTTTCAGCAGCAGCGCAATCCCCGGATGGTACTGGCCCGCCTCGTTGCGCAATTTGCGGTAGGCGTAGGGGAAGTACCAGGCCACGGCGCAGGTGTTCTCCTTCTGCAGGTCATCGATCATGTCCTGCAACTCTTCCGGCGTGGCGCTTTGCTGGGCTTTTTGCGGGGCAACGAACAGGCAGCCCAGCTTCAGGTCGCTGGCGTAGCTGATGCGCTTGGCGTCGCTGGCGGCTTCGAGCAAGGGTTGGGTCAGGTTCAGGTTGTTGACCTTCGGCCAGCGCTGGGTGGCCTGGATAAAGGCGCGCTCATCGGCGCTGGCGATGACCAGGTCGGCGCTGACGTTGCGTTCGCCTTCTTCGTTCTGTTTGCGCGTCGCTGCGTTCTGCAGCGTGACCATCTCAGCCATCCAGGCAGCGGCAGACAGCAACCCGAGGTTGGCTTTTTCATCGTGCCAATAGGGTGCGTCGTTGTCGCCGCGCACGGCGTTATAGCGATCGATACAGTCGAACCAGCGTTCCAGCACCGGGCGCAGAAACTCCAGCTTCGGATTGCTGATGATCATGCCTTGCATGCGTTTGCCCTCTTGTTCTTGTGATATCGGGTCGTAATGTCTATTTGATATCACTTGCCGCAGCTTCACACAAGATCGCTGTCAGTTTATTGATCAGGGCCAGTCAACGAGCCGATACAGGTGGCGGCTTTAATTGACGCTCCATTCCCAACCCTCTAACCTTCGCGGCTTGTTTCAGGTGCTCTGTGGCGCGGTCGCGGCCGACAGGGTGAAACAGGGAAGCCGGTGAGCGAATGCGATCCCGGCGCTGCCCCCGCAACGGTAAATGAGTCAACGCTGTGCCTAGGCCACTGTGTCGCATGACATGGGAAGGCGCGCAGCCAGGCATCACGCCGCTCATGAGCCCGGAGACCGGCCTGATTCATCCAACGGCATCACGGTGGGCGATGCCAGGCTCGCTGCAGTCTTTTTTTGTGCCCGCCCGCCGTTATCCAGTCCCAACGGAGAGCTCCCCTCATGACCGATACGCCCGATCGCGACGAACGCCACCTGGCGCGCATGCTGCGCAAGAAAGCCGTGATTGACGAGCGCATCGCCAATTCACCGAACGAGTGTGGCCTGCTGCTGGTGCTGAGCGGCAACGGCAAGGGCAAGAGCAGTTCGGCGTTCGGCATGCTCGCCCGGGCCATGGGCCACGGCATGCAGTGCGGCGTGGTGCAGTTCATCAAGGGGCGCAACAGCACCGGCGAGGAGCTGTTTTTCCGACGCTTCCCGCAGCAGGTGCGCTTTCACGTCATGGGCGAAGGCTTCACCTGGGAGACCCAGGACCGTCAGCGCGACATCGCCGCTGCCGAGGCGGCCTGGGCGGTATCGCGGCAACTGCTCGGCGATCCGTCGATTGGCCTGGTGGTGCTTGATGAGTTGAACATCGCTCTCAAGCATGGCTACCTCGATCTCGATCAGGTGCTGAGCGATCTGCAGGCCCGCCCGCCCATGCAACATGTGGTGGTCACCGGCCGTGGTGCCAAGCCGGAGATGATCGAGCTGGCCGATACCGTGACCGAAATGGGCATGATCAAACATGCCTTCCAGGCCGGCATCAAGGCGCAGAAAGGCGTTGAACTGTGAATGATGCTTCGATGACCAGCCGCCACTGTCCGGCGGTGCTGATTGCCGCGCCGGCATCCGGCCAGGGCAAGACCACCGTCACTGCGGCGCTGGCACGCTTGCATCGCAACCAGGGACGCAAGGTACGTGTGTTCAAATGCGGGCCTGACTTTCTCGACCCGATGATCCTTGAGCGCGCCAGTGGCGCGCCGGTCTATCAACTGGACATGTGGATGGTCGGCGAGCAGGAAAGTCGCCGACTGTTGTGGGAAGCCGCCGCCGAAGCGGACCTGATCCTGATCGAAGGTGTGATGGGGCTGTTCGACGGCACGCCGTCCAGCGCCGACCTGGCGCGCCACTTCGGCGTGCCGGTGCTGGCCGTGATCGACGGCACCGCCATGGCCCAGACGTTCGGCGCCCTGGCCCTGGGCCTGGCGCGTTATCAGCCGGACTTGCCGTTCGCTGGCGTACTGGCCAACCGGGTCGGCACCCTGCGCCACGCGCAATTGCTCGAAGGCAGCTTGACCGAAGGCCTGCGCTGGTACGGCGCGCTCTCGCGAGAAACCGGCATCGAGTTGCCGAGCCGTCATCTCGGCTTGGTCCAGGCCAGCGAACTGAATGACCTGGACGTTCGCCTCGACGCAGCGGCCGAAGCATTGGCCAGCAGTTGTGAAGTGGCGCTGCCGCCCCAGGTCGAGTTCGCCGCGCCCGAACTGACAACCGTTGAGCCGTGGCTCGACGGCGTGCGCATCGCCGTCGCCCGTGACGAAGCGTTTGCCTTCACCTATGGCGCCAGCCTCGACCTGCTGCGGGCCATGGGCGCGCAACTGACCTTCTTTTCCCCAATACATGACACCGAACTGCCCGAGGCGGACAGCCTGTATTTGCCTGGCGGTTACCCGGAGCTGCACCACGTTGCACTGGCCCGGAACGTGCCGATGCTGACGGCGATCCGTGCCCACCACGCAGCCGGCAAACCGCTGCTCGCCGAATGCGGTGGCATGCTCTACCTGCTCGATTCATTGACCGACGTCGAGGGCACTCGCGCCGAACTGCTCGGCCTGTTGAGCGGTGAAGCGCAGATGCAAAAGCGCCTTGCGGCCTTGGCGTTGCAATCAGTCGAGCTGCCGGAAGGCACCCTGCGCGGGCATACCTACCATCACTCCTTGACCAGCACCGAACTTGAGCCGATTGCCCGTGGGCACAGCCCCAATGGCGGGCGAGGGGCTGAGGCGGTTTTCCGCCTGGGGCGAATGACGGCTTCCTATGTGCATTTTTACTTTCCGTCCAATCCCGGGGCGATTGCCGCGTTGTTTGCGCCCGACTCTGGAGCCGCGGGGGGGGGGGGGGGGGGGG
>NZ_JBHFJB010000136.1:0-32415 GCF_057334555.1 Pseudomonas sp. AGC41 | reverse complement strand
GGCTCGCTCCCACAGGGGACCGCGATTCAAATGTGGGAGCGAGCCTGCTCGCGAAGCCGTCATGACTGACAACGCTTTTACCCCGGCCGAACGCGAAGCCGTCTACCGCGCCATCGCCGAACGCCGCGACATGCGCCATTTCACCGGTGGCACCGTCGAACCGGCGTTGTTGCGTCGTTTGCTGGAAGCCGCGCACCAGGCGCCTAGCGTCGGGCTGATGCAACCGTGGCGCTTCATCCGCATCAGCGACCGCGCCTTGCGTGGGCAGGTCCAGCGCCTGGTGGAAGAGGAACGCATTCGTACCGCCGAAGCCCTGGGCGAGCGCAGCGATGAATTCATGCAGCTCAAGGTCGAAGGCATCAACGACTGCGCCGAGGTACTGGTGGCGGCATTGATGGACGATCGCGAGCGGCATGTCTTCGGTCGCCGGACCTTGCCGGAAATGGACCTGGCCTCGCTGTCCTGCGCCATCCAGAACCTGTGGCTGGCGGCCCGCGTCGAAGGGCTGGGGATGGGTTGGGTGTCGCTGTTCGAACCCCAGGCCCTGGCTGACCTGCTGGGCCTGCCCGCCGGGGCCAAGCCGTTGGCGGTCCTGTGCCTGGGCCCGGTCGAAGGCTTCTACCCGGCGCCGATGCTGGCCCTGGAAGGCTGGGCGCAACCGCGCCCGCTCACTGAATTGCTTTATGAAAACCACTGGGGAGTGCGCCCATGAGCGTAGCGTTGCTCAGTGCCGCCGCGGTGGCGCTGGATGCGCTGCTGGGTGAGCCCCGGCGTTGGCATCCGCTGGTGGCGTTCGGTGGCTTTGCCGAGCGCATCGAACAACGTTTCAACGCCGGCGGGCGTGGCTGGCGCAGCCACGGTGTGACGGCGTGGGTGATCGCCGTGGTGCCGCTGACCTTGCTCGCCACGGCCCTGTCCTGGGCACCGATGATTGGCTGGCTGGTGGAGATCCTGGCGTTGTACTGCGCCCTCGGCCTGCGCAGTCTCGGCGAGCATGTCGAGCCGGTGGCCCGGGCGCTGCGCAGCGGTGACCTGGACGAGGCGCGTCGACGCGTCGGTTATCTGGTCAGCCGCGAAACCGCCGAGCTGGACGAAACCGCCGTCGCCCGCGCCGCCACTGAGTCGGTGCTGGAAAACGGCAGCGACGCGGTCTTCGCCGCGTTGTTCTGGTTCGCCGTGGCCGGTGCGCCCGGCGTGGTGTTGTATCGATTGAGCAATACCCTCGACGCCATGTGGGGCTATCGCAACGAGCGCTTCGAGCGTTTCGGCTGGGCGGCGGCGAAGATCGACGACCTGCTCAATTACATCCCCGCGCGCCTGGTGGCGTTGACCTACGCCGTGCTCGGCAAGACCCGCCTGGCGCTCAAATGCTGGCGCAGCCAAGGCCCGACCTGGGACAGCCCGAATGCCGGGCCGGTGATGGCCGCCGGTGCCGGCGCGCTGGGCGTGGAGCTGGGGGGGGCGGCGGTGTATCACGGCGAACTGCATCAACGCCCGCCATTGGGCGAGGGCGTGCCGGCCAGTGCCGATTCGATTGACCGAGGCTGGCAATTGGTGCAACGCGGCGTATGGTTATGGCTGCTGATTCTCTGCCTCGGAGCCGAGTTTTATGCTTGAGCATGGTGGACGACTGCGCAACGCCGCCCGGCAGTACGGGATTGCCGAGGCTGACTGGCTCGACCTGTCCAGTGGCCTCGCGCCCTGGCCGTTCGAGATCCCGGCGATTCCATTGCGCGCCTGGGCGCGCCTGCCGGAGACCGACGATGGTCTGGAACAGGCCGCTTGCGACTATTACGAAGCGACGCATGTGCTGCCGGTGGCCGGTTCGCAAATGGCCATCCAGCTGCTGCCGCGCCTGCGCCGAGCGGGCAAGGTCGGGGTCTTGTCGCCGTGTTACGCCGAGCACGCCGAAGCCTGGCGCCGCAGCGGCTACATCGTGCGCGAAGTGCTGGAAGCGGAAGTGGATTTTTTCCTCGACAGCCTCGACGTGCTGGTGGTGGTCAACCCGAACAATCCCACGGGCCTGAGCCTGGACCCCGAACGCCTGCTGGATTGGCATGCGCGGCTGGCCCAGCGAGGTGGCTGGCTGGTCGTGGACGAAGCGTTCATGGATATCACCCCGCAGCTGAGCCTCGCCGCCTATGCCCATCAGGTCGGGTTGATCGTGCTGCGCTCGTTCGGCAAGTTTTTCGGCCTGGCCGGGGTTCGCCTCGGGTTCGTCCTGGCCGAGCGACGCTTGCTCAAGCTGCTCGCCGAGCAGGTCGGGCCGTGGGCCGTCAGCGGGCCGACGCGGGTGTTGGGCCAGGCGTGCCTGTTGGATACCGAGGCACATGTTCGCCAGCGCCAGCGTTGCGAGGAAACCAGCCAGCGCCTGGCGCTGCTGCTCGAACACCACGGCTTCAAGCCCCACGGTGGCTGCGGATTGTTCCAGTGGCTGGTGACCGAGCACGCCCGGGCCCTTTATGAATTCATGGCCCATCGCGGCATTCTCCTGCGGCTGTTCAGCAACACCAACAGCCTGCGCTTCGGGCTGCCGGCCGATGACGCAGAATTCCTGCGCCTCGAACAGGCTTTCGAGGCCTACGCCAAGGACATTCAATGACCACCTTGATGGTACAGGGCACCACCTCCGATGCCGGCAAAAGCACCCTGGTCACGGCGCTGTGCCGCTGGGTCAGGCGCCAGGGCGTGAGCGTGGTGCCGTTCAAGCCGCAGAACATGGCGCTCAACAGCGCGGTGACCGCCGACGGCGGCGAAATCGGCCGGGCCCAGGCGGTCCAGGCCCAGGCCTGTGGGCTGCAACCGCATACCGACATGAACCCGGTGCTGCTCAAGCCCAACAGCGACACCGGTGCCCAGGTCATCATCCATGGCCGCGCCGTGACCAGCATGAATGCCGTGGCGTATCACGATTACAAGGCCATCGCGATGCAAGCGGTGCTGGCTTCCCATGAGCGTTTGCGTGCGGCGTATCCGCTGGTCATGGTCGAGGGCGCGGGGTCTCCGGCGGAGATCAACCTGCGTGCCGGCGACATCGCCAATATGGGGTTTGCCGAGGCCGTCGATTGTCCGGTGCTGCTGATCGCCGACATCAATCGCGGCGGCGTATTCGCCCATCTGGTCGGCACCCTGGAATTGCTTTCGCCCAGCGAACAGGCGCGGGTCAAAGGTTTCATCATCAACCGTTTTCGTGGCGACCTGGCGTTGCTGCAACCCGGCCTGGACTGGCTCGAAGCGCGCACCGGCAAACCGGTGATTGGCGTGTTGCCCTATGTGCTGGACTTGCATCTGGAAGCCGAGGACGGTCTCGATCAGCGCCAGGCCGACAAGGCCGAACAGGTACTCAAGGTAGTGGTGCCGGTGTTGCCGCGCATCAGCAACCATACCGATTTTGATCCGCTGCGCCTGCACCCGCAGGTCGATCTGCAATTCATCGGCCCCGGCCAGGCCATCCCGCCGGCCGACCTGATCATCCTGCCCGGTTCGAAAAGCGTGCGCAGCGACCTGGCCTACCTGCGCGCCAACGGCTGGGAGACGGCAATCAATCGGCATCTGCGCTACGGCGGAAAACTGCTGGGGATTTGTGGCGGTTTGCAGATGCTTGGCCGCCAGGTCCACGATCCGCTGGGGCTGGAAGGCGCGGCCGGTTCGAGTGCCGGGCTGGGCCTGCTGGATTTCGAAACGACGCTGGAACGCGAGAAGCAGTTGCGCAATGTGCGCGGGCGGTTGGCCCTGGAGGATGCCGAGGTCAGCGGCTATGAAATCCATGCCGGTGTGACCACTGGCCCGGCCCTGGAAAACCCTGCGGTGACGTTGGACGGCGGCCGTTGCGACGGTGCGCGGAGCCTCGACGGGCAGATTTTCGGCACCTATTTGCATGGGCTGTTTGAAACGCCAGCGGCGAGCAGCGCGTTGCTGCGCTGGGCGGGTGTGCAGGATGTGCAAGCGGTGGATTACTACGGGTTGCGCGAGAGGGATATCGAGCGGTTGGCGGATCTGGTGGAGCGGCATCTGGATACCGGGGTGTTGCGTGAACTCTGTGGGATTTGAGGTGGCTGAAAAAGGGCCCCTTCGCGAGCACCGACACCGCCTCTTTGAAAGGTAATGACCCATGCTGCAACTGATCCTCGGCGGCGCCCGCTCCGGCAAGAGTCGCCTGGCTGAAAAACTCGCCGCCGGCACCAATCTGGCGGTGACCTACATTGCCACCAGCCAACCCCTGGACGGCGAGATGAACCAGCGTGTCGCCCAGCATCGCGCCCGGCGCCCGGCCGATTGGGCATTGGTGGAGGAGCCGCTGGCGCTGGCGCAGGTGCTGCGTGATACCGCCGCGAGCGAGCGCTGCCTGCTGGTGGATTGCCTGACCCTCTGGCTGACCAACCTGTTGATGCTCGACGATGCCGAGCGACTGGCTACCGAACGCGAAGCCCTGCTGGACTGCCTCGGCGCGCTGCCCGGTGAAATCATTCTGGTCAGCAACGAGACCGGCCTGGGTGTCGTGCCGCTGGGCGAGTTGACTCGCCGTTACGTCGATGAAGCCGGTTGGCTGCATCAAGCCTTGGCCGAACGTTGCCAGCGCGTCGTGCTGACCGTTGCCGGCCTGCCCCTGACCCTCAAAGGTACTGCGTTATGAATCACCGCTGGTGGCTGGACCCGTGCAAGCCTGTTGATAGCCAAGTGCTGGAGCAAGCCACGGCGCGGCAACAACAACTGACCAAACCGGCCGGCTCCCTCGGGCGCCTGGAGTCGGTGGCGGTGCAACTGGCGGGCTTGCAAGGGCAGGTCAAGCCGAGCCTTGAACAGCTGTGGATCGCGATTTTTGCCGGCGATCACGGCGTGGTGGCCGAAGGCGTCTCGGCCTATCCCCAGGAAGTCACCGGGCAGATGCTGCTCAACTTTGTCAGCGGTGGCGCGGCCATCAGTGTGCTCGCGCGGCAGTTGGGCGCTTGCCTGGAGGTCGTCGACCTGGGCACCGTGACGCCTTCGCTGGACTTGCCCGGCGTGCGCCATCTGCGGGTCGGCCCGGGCACCGCCAATTTCCTCCAGGGCCCGGCCATGACCCTGGCCCAGGGCGAGCAAGCCCTGCAAGCCGGGCGCGACAGCGTCATGCGCGCAGTGGCCAGCGGCACGCAACTGTTCATCGGTGGCGAGATGGGCATCGGCAACACCACGGCGGCCAGCGCGCTGGCCTGTGCCTTGCTCGATTGCCCGGTGGCGCATCTGGTCGGGCCAGGGACGGGGTTGGATGCGGCGGGTGTCAGCCGCAAGACCGTGGTCATCGAACGCGCCCTGGCCGTGCACGGTGCGTCGAACGGCGACCCGCTGCAAACGCTGTGCAACATTGGCGGGTTCGAAATCGCCGCGTTGGTCGGCGCCTATCTGGCCTGTGCCCAACAAGGCATCGCCGTGCTGGTCGATGGCTTCATCTGCAGCGTCGCGGCCCTGGTGGCAGTGCGGCTCAATCCGGCGTGCCGGCCCTGGTTGTTGTTCGCCCACCGTGGCGCCGAACCGGGACACCGCCACGTGCTGGAAACCCTCGCTGCCGAACCGCTGCTGGACCTCGGCTTGCGCCTGGGCGAGGGCAGCGGGGCGGCGCTCGCGGTGCCGTTGTTGCGCCTGGCCTGTGACCTCCACGGGCAGATGGCAACCTTCGCCGAAGCGGCCGTGGCGGATCGCCCCGCATGACCCTGCGCCTGGACCTGCTGCGCCATGGCGAGACCGAACTGGGCGGCGGACTGCGCGGCAGTCTCGACGACGCCCTGACGGCCCGAGGCTGGGAACAGATGCACGCGGCGGTCGCAGCGGGCGGGCCGTGGGATCGGCTGGTGAGTTCGCCCTTGCAGCGCTGTGCGCGTTTTGCTGAACAGCTGGGTGCGCGACTGGGCTTGCCGGTGCACCTGGACAAGGACCTGCAGGAATTGCATTTCGGCGCCTGGGAAGGCCGCAGCGCGGCGGCATTGATGGAGACTGACGCCGAGGCGCTGGGGCGGTTCTGGGCCGATCCCTACGGCTTCACGCCGCCAGAAGGCGAGCCGGTGCTCGAGTTTTCGGTTCGAGTGCTGGCGGCGCTCGAACGTTTGCATCAGGCCTACGCCGGCCAGCGCATCCTGCTGGTCAGCCATGGCGGCGTGATGCGGTTGCTGCTGGCCCGCGCCCGCGGCCTGCCGCGCGAGCACTTGCTCAATGTCGAAGTCGCCCACGGCGCGCTGTTTTCTCTTTTGGTGGCGTCCGGTCCAGTCCTCGCAGAGGCGGTCTGATCATGTTGCCCTTCTGGATCGCCGTGCAATTTCTCAGCAGCTTGCCGGTGCGCCTACCCGGCATGCCCGAGCCTGAACAGCTCGGCCGTTCACTGCTGTTCTATCCGTTGGTGGGGCTGTTGTTCGGCGCCGTACTGTGGTTACTCAATGCGTTGTTGTTGGGCGCGCCGCTGCTGCTCCACGCCGCACTGTTGCTGACCGCATGGGTGCTGCTCAGCGGCGGCCTGCACCTCGATGGCCTGGCCGACAGCGCGGATGCCTGGCTCGGTGGTTTCGGTGATCGCGAGCGCACGCTGCTGATCATGAAGGACCCGCGCAGCGGACCGATCGCGGTGGTCACCCTGATGCTGGTGCTGCTGCTCAAGTTCGTCGCGCTGGTGGCATTGATCGAACAGGGGCAAACGTTGCTCTTGTTCATCGTGCCGGTGCTGGGGCGTGCGGCGTTGCTGGGCTTGTTCCTTACCACACCGTACGTGCGGGCCGGTGGGTTGGGTCAGGCGCTGGCAGATCATTTGCCCCGGCGCGCGGGCTGGTGGGTGTTGGTGGCGTGTGCGTTGATCTGCGTGCTGGTGGCGGGATCGGCGGCCGCTAGTGCATTGGCGGTTGCCTTCGCGGTATTCGTCGGCCTGCGAGGAATGATGCTGCGCAGGCTCGGGGGCTGCACCGGGGATACGGCTGGGGCGTTGCTTGAGCTGCTTGAGGTGGCGGTGTTGGTTGGAGTGGTGCTGAGCCGATAAAGCCCCGCTGTGCAGATAGCCACCTGTCAACTCTGACAGTTACGGCCTATTAAAAAAAAGCGCCTACTTCCCTCCAGTGCAGAACGACGGGAAGCGTCTGGGCAGTGCCCGCAAATCATCGGTCTGCTTTTCGAGCTGAAGCGCCATGGGTAGCCATGGCTTCCAGGTATGAATACGGAGAGCGACAACATGGCTGGTCCAGATAAAAAAGAGCAGTTGACCTCAAATGAAAGCGCATCCGGCGGACCTGGGCGGTTTGTGGTCCAGGATCCGGTTGTGAAGCCTGACCCCCTATCCGGGTTGCCGGTGGGGCTTATCTGCAGAGATCATCTTGATACAGGCTTAACGACAACCATTGCGACCTGGGGTAACGATATACCTGACGGAGATACGGAGTATTTCCGACTGCAAATTGCGCGAGCAAAAAGTAATGAATGGCTGACGCTTGAGGAGCATTCTTTTACGGGAGGCAGTACATGGGAACCGCTGGTTTTCAGTATTCCCAGTAGTTATTTGCTGGACCCGGAGCACGAAGGTGCTTTTGACCTGCGATACGAGCATGAGAACTTCGTTGGCGTTCCCGACCATTCCGCGCGAACGAACATCTACATCGACAAGACCCCGCCCAACGGTGCGGTCCCTCCAAGCAAAATGGTATTCACCGTCACGCCACCCATCACCGATGCAACTTTCGATACAAATGATTACCTGGAAGCGACCATTCCGTCTTGGACGGGCGATCAGGGCGACGTGCAAATCTTGTACGCCTGGGTAAAGGACGAGCTGCCCGAAGATCCTGCGCTTATTCCTTTCGAAGGTCCTGACCCCATTGACCCGAACGGGAGCAGGATCGTGCGAATTCCCAAACAACACTTCCTTGACGCCGGAGATGGCCTTGGCTGTGGTGGCTACGTACTGCTCGACAAGGCCGGCAATCCGAGCCCGGTGTCTCTATATGGACTCATGTCGGTCGCTCTCGGCCCCCTGCCTGTTGCGCCATTGAACCCGCCCACGGCGGCGGATGCCACGGGTGGCGAGTTGCTGCGCTCGGACCTTGTCGACGGGAACGTGCTCGTCAATGTGCCTCGTGTTACCAATGGCAAGTCCACCGATATCGTCGTTGTTAAATGGGGCACCAAGGAAGTCACGCCGGGTACGCCTCTAGGCAGCAACCCGTTGGGCGGAATCAACATCCCCGTGCCTTGGGCGACTCTCTGGAGCGAATACGGTAGTGCCACGACAGGCGTGATGTCTACGTCACTTTGCTATACGGTGCTGCGGGGGGTGGAACCTTATGCATCAACTCCAGCCACCGTTCAATGTAACTTTTCAGGCCCTGGGCCGATCAACCCAGAGCCGGAACCCGGCAACGGCCTACTGGAAATGGTCACGGTCGTGGGGGAGTCGGGTGTTGACAATGAGCTGGAGGCAAGCGACGAAGACGGCGAGATCAAGGCCAAGATCAAACTGGTCGACCCACTGGCCGACGGTGATATCTATCAAGTCCTGTGGAACGGGACGTCCATCGGAGACTCCTATGTGATCGACCCCTCCATTGACAAGGTGGGGGACGTCATCGAGATTGATCTTGATTGGGACGTCATCCGCGGCGAAGGCCCGGATGCGGCCATGCCGGTCTGGTACGTATTGACCAACTCGGCTCATGCAAACCCGCAAGAGCCTAAGCAACGCACCTCGGTCAAGATCGACTTCCTGGTCCAAGACTTGCCGGAGGCCATCCCTCAACACACCAACACAAGCGGTATCGTGACCTGCCTCTCACTGCGCTGGGATACGGAAGGTACAACCTTTGGCATCGAGTATCTGATTCCGCCGAGCGCCTATTTGAAACAGGGTGATACGGTCGAGGTGCAATGGAAGGCCTACACCGACTTCGCTAACCCGGTTCACGTTCCCGCCGCCGATAAGACGCACACGTTCAGCGATATCACCCAAGATCAGGCGGACAACGGGATTGTCTGGCTCATCGAACCCTACGACGATCATGTTCTGCCCACTTGGCAAAGCACTGCCCAAATAGGCAAGGGTGAAGTGAGTTACAAAATCACGGGAAAACCTTTTCAAGAAACGCCCACCAATACCAGGGTGGCGATGTCGCAGGGCCCGGGGACTTGCAACGTACCACCGCCGGCGAATCCTTGAGCAGGCGCGCCCCCAGCCGCATACGAGGACTCATGGGCGGCACGGACCCTGTGGCGAGGGCGTTTGCCCCCGCAGGCTATGCAGCAATCCAAAAAGGTTGTTGCACAGCCATCGACAGAGATGCCCCTGCTCCTTGGCTAGATACTCACTTAACTGACAGGCGTGAGGTGCGCGAGTGAGTTCCTACAGTTTGCTTCATCGTATAAGTGGGTTAATTCAGAATAGTCCTACATACCATGGTGCCGGCGTTCTGTAGTCTGCGCGGCCTTCTGAATTCCATTGTCACAGGGTGCCTGTATGTCCTCGCCTAAGTTATTCAAGCTGCATCCGTTGTTCCGTGCCTTGAAACTGCTGTCTATTCCACCCTTGTTGCTGATCGCCGAGATGGGGCACGCGCGGGTTCTGACACCCGGGGAAATCCTGTCCATCGATAGCACTACAGCCTCCGATAATTACGTGTTGAACGGCGAGTCGACATTGAATGCCGATGGCGCCGAGGCCCGCGACATCACCGTTAATAATTCAACCCTGAACCTCAACGGCACCGATGTGAATGCAACAAACGCCAATGGCGTTCTGCTGAATGCCGGTCGGGCCAACATCAGCGGCAACAGTACCATCACCAGTGACCGGATAGGCCTGGCGGTCAGTCGCGATTCCACGGCTACCCAGGGTTCCACCGCGACAGTGAGCGACAGCACCATCATCGGCGGGACGACGGGCGTTTCGGTCACCGGTTTGAGCGAGGTAACACTGGTGCGATCAACCGTGGTGGGCACGGGTGCCAATGCTGCCGGCCTGCGACTGTTCGGAGGGACTGCCACGGCTATTGGCAGCACGATTTCCGGGGCGAGGAACGGGATCGAAATTGGCGGGGATAGCCTCGTGAACGCCCCCGCGAACTTGACCCTGGACGGTACCCATGTCGAAGGCCTCAACGGCTCGGCGATCGTTGTCGATACCTTGGGCCTGGGGGCCAGCACCGCCAACATCTCAGTGGCCAACGGTTCCACGCTGTCGGCCAGCAATGGCATCCTGATGGATGTTCGCCGTGGTGCCGAGGGTAATTTGAATGTCAGCGGCAGCGCACTGGTCGGCGATATCGTCGCCGACGACAGCAGTACCGCCAATGTGCTGCTGGAGAACGCCGCGACCCTGACCGGAAACCTGAAAAATGTCCAGGACCTGGGCATCAACAGCAGTGCCCGTTGGATCATGGTCGGCGACGGCGAGGTCGAGAACCTGGTCATGAATGGCGGCGCTGTCCAGTTCGGCAACCCTGGTGAGTTCTTCAAGCTGAACGTAGGCACTCTGTCGGGTGATGGCGGTACGTTCTACATGCACACCGATTTCAAGACCGGCCAGGTCGATACGTTGACTGTGACTGGCGAGGCTACCGGCAATCACACCATCGCGATCGACGCCAGTGGTTCGGAACCCGTGGGCGCCGGGTCCATTGCGGTGGTGAAAATCGGCAGCGGTGACGCGACATTCGCCCTGGCCGGTGGCGAAGTAGACCTGGGGGCTTACTCCTACGATTTGATCAAACAAGGCAATGACGCCTGGTACCTCAATACCCTCGCGCGCACGATCAGCCCGGGCACCCGCTCGGTGATCGCGCTGTTCAACGCAGCCCCAACCGTCTGGTATGGCGAACTCAGCACCTTGCGCAGCCGCATGGGTGAAGTGCGCATGAACCCTGTTCAGAGCGGTGGCTGGATTCGTGCCTACGGCAACAAGTTCAATGTCAGCGCAAATTCCGGTGTCGCTTACCAGCAAGTCCAGCAAGGCTTGTCGTTTGGCGCGGATGCGCCGTTGCCGGTGGGCGACGGTCAGTGGTTGGTAGGTGTGTTGGGTGGCTTCAGCAAGTCCGACCTTGACTTGAGCCGCGGTACCAGCGCAACGATCAACAGCTACTATTTGGGTGCCTATACCACCTGGCTGGATGAGCAGAGCGGCTATTACTTCGACGGCGTGCTCAAGTTCAACCGCTTCCAGAACGAATCCGACGTGCAACTGAGCGACGGCGAGAAAACCAAGGGGGACTACGACAGCCACGGCGTCGGTGGCTCCTTGGAGTTTGGCCGGCATATCAAGTTGGCGGACGATTATTTCGTTGAGCCCTTCACCCAATTGTCTGGTGTGATTATCGAGGACAAGGACTACAAGCTGGCTAATGGTCTCTCTGCCGAAGGCAGCCGGTCACATTCTCTGTTGGCCAAGGCCGGTGCGACCGTAGGACGCGATTTCACTTGGGGCGACAAAGTAGTGCAGCCCTACATTCGTGCGGCTTATGTGCACGAATTTGCCAACAACAATGACGTGCGGGTCAACAACAACCGGTTCAACAACGACCTTTCGGGTTCCCGTGGTGAATTGGGTACTGGTGTTGCCATGACCGTGACCGACAAGGTTTCGATTCATGCCGACTTCGACTACAGCAGTGGCAGCAAAATCGAACAACCGTGGGGTGCCAATGTGGGCGTGCGCTACCTCTGGTAGGTAGTGTCGGCATGCCGAATCTGACTTCGGCATGCTCCCCTTGTGGCATTCGAGTGTTCATCAGGATTCCTCCCCGGCCTTGGGCTGGGGGTTGATATTCAGCGATGGAGGACATGAACAATGTCATCGACCAAGTCCACCAAGCCCCCTCCCACAATGACTGCCCCCTGGACCGAGCCCGCACCGTTGGCGGATGTTGATGGTGGCGAGCGAAACTTGCTGCATCGTTCGGCCTGGAGCGACCCGGACAATCCGCTGAAGGTCATGCTCAAGCCCTGGTACGACGGCGGCGATCCGCCGGACGGTCCGTGGACCGAACAGGTCGATGTTTTTCTGGATGATGACGAGAGCAATATCATCGGGTCCCGGGAATGGGATCTGCCCATGGACCTGGATGATTATTACGTACCGATCAGTGCCGACCGGTTGCCGTCCGGGACGCATACGCTTAGCTTCATCATGACCAACTTTGTGGGCACGCCGGACCGATCACATCCGTTTACGGTTACCGTGGATAAAAGCCCTCCAACACTCGCTGCCGATAGCAAGTTGATCTTCCCTTCCGAAGTCCTTCCTCCCAACCACATCAGCGCTGCCTACCTTGCCGATCCAGAAAACAACGATCAGGTGCTGGCAGGTATCCCGCGTCACACTGAGCCCAGGCCTGGGGATCACATTATCTGGTACTGGGGGGAGCGTCCAAGTGAGTTGAATCAGGGGGGAAAGGTGGATATCGACCCTGACAACCCCGATTCGTTTGTGATCACCGTTCCTGGCGATCTGATTCGTGAGCGTGGAGATGGTTGGCGATATGTCAGCTATCGCGCCTGGGATCGTGCAGGTAATGAGAGTCTGATTTCCGACCCCGCCGCGATCGAGGTCGCCGCCACGCCTATCCCACGCTCGCTGCCCTGGCCCTCTGTCGAGAACGCCAGCGGCACGGGGGAGGAGCAAGCGCTCGATCCACTGGAGGCCAAGACTGGAGGCTTCGTGAACATACCGCCGGACGCCGTCATCCATCCGGGGGAGCAGGTCTGGGTTCAGTGGGGTGAGCCTGGCACTGTTGGGGCCTGCAAGGTGGAAGCGCCGGTCAGTTCGGACCCGCGCTGCTATGCAATTCCCATGAGCTCCGTTGCGGCCCATATCGGCAAAACCTTGTCCGTCAGCTATGGCGTTATCGACGGCAATGGCAAGGAATGGCCGTCCGACACTCGTCGGTTGAAAATTCAGACCTTATCCGCAACTGTGTTTCCGACCGTTCAATGCCGCCAGGCCAGGGGGAACCAGTTGCCACTTGTGGACGTGCCGCCTGGGGGGGCCGAGTTGGCCCTCGACTACTGGGTGATGATGACCACTGATCAGTGGCTGATGATAAATATCACGGCGGCCGTTGGTGGAGAGGAGAGGCTGTTTACTGCGCTCGACAAGCGTCCGGTCACTGAGGAGGAAATCAATGAGGGTATCGGCATGAGCGGAAACGTGGTCATTTCGAAAGCGTTCCTTGATTTGCTCAGTATTGGAAGCGTCCTGGCAGGCAAGGTTTACATCAGTTTCGATGGCGGCAACAGTTGGCCGCCGCTGGCAACTCCCAGTACCCCGTCATTGCAATTGACGCTTGTTTGAGCAACCGGGAGCCAACCGTCGTTAGCCGAAAGTTGCTCCCTTCTGGCTCATTGATAGGTGATGGTGAAGTTCAACGCGCCCTTGGCCTGCCCTTGGGTGACCCTTTCGCCGGTTTGATAATAACGTGCGGTAAAGGGCAGTACGGTCGAGCCGGCCGCTGGGATGGACCTGATCGGCACGTCGCTGTCGAGTGCCACCGGAGTAGTCCCATCGTCCATCAATACCTGGATGCCTACGCCCTCGGCGCTGGAGTCGCCTGTGAGGCTGAAGATCCCACGCAAGGGTTCGATGGGTTGCGAGCCAAGCGTTCCCTCCAGTCGAATGTGCGCGCGCGCGACGCTGGCGTTCGGGTCATCGCTGCAACTGTTGAGGTGGATCTGAAAAGGCACGGCGGGCGTGAAAAAACCTGGCCCGGTGAAATCCGCGACATTCCAGTCATCTCCCAGCTGCACCGGATCGGCGCTGACCAGGCGGCTGGATATCGTGCACTGAGCTTGGAGGATGGTGCCGGCCAGGCTTGCGTTGAACGCCAGGCCGACGTCCGAAACCATGGCGGAGAAAATAGTCCTGCTGTCGAATATCTGAGGTCCGGGTGCTATGTCTCCGATCTTGACCAGGGTGATCCGACTGAGCAGACGGGCCATTTCAAGATTGGCGGAACCGGTATGGTTTTCAATATGACTGTCAAAAGGCACGACAGGCGGGCCGATGGGGACGAATGAGTTGGACGCTCGGCCATCGAATGGATGCTCCAGCGTGATTTTTATCCCTACGCCCGGCACACTCGTTTGCAGTATCTGATCATCATACGCTGGCGCGTTGGCCATTATCCGGGCGCTCAAGCGCACGCCGGGAGTGCCGTCATGGTCGCATACCAGAACCTTACCCTCGGCGCTCGGCGTGGACCTAAAGATATCGACTTTGCCGATCGGCGTCATGAGTGGTGCATCGCGCGGCACCCAAACGCTGCCCATGTCGATGGTGTAGCTCACTGGGCCGGGAACGTTGTTCCTCCATGCGCATCCATTGGAGGGGGCCGCAAGGCATAAAGGGCTGATGGCGAGCAGACCGAGACTGGCGAACAAGGGGCGTAGGGGATTCATACATCGATTTCCTGGACGGGGAGTGAGGCGGCAGGCAGACGGCAGGTCAGCGTTTGCAAACGATAGCCTTGGTCCTGCTCAATGGCGCTGGGTTCGACCGCCAATTGACAGTGTTGGCCGCCAAAGCGCACGTCCAGCGTTTGCACTTGCTTGTCGGTGGCGATCAGCGCTTGTCCTGCCGGGCCGACCACGCCGAGCACCTTGCCATCGCGATCACTGATCTGAGCGCCAAAGGGCAAGGGCTTGCCGTCGGGTTGTAGCCCGGTGATCACCAGGCGCGTCACGGGCCGGGCGCTGAACTGGGCCTTGACCACCGCACCCCGGCGCGGCACTACCTGCGTCGTGCCGTTGTCGATCTCGATGTCCGGCCCCAGTTGGTCGGTTTCCAACGACAGCGAGTTGACCCGGTAGGGGCGCAGTTGCGGAACCAGCGCGTAGCCACGGGAATTGGTGCGCACCGAAGTGGTGTTGGCAATGCCGATACCAGGTATATCGCCCACCTCGACCAACGCGGACGTTTCCCCCAGATAAGGACCGAACTCGACGCCGTCGGCATGCAGCAACGCCGCGCCGCTGGCGTTGAGGGAAAGGCTGTTGTAGTCCCGCGCCTGGGTGTAACCGCCACCGACGGCGGCGAAAGGCCCCTGATAACCCAATGACAAGGCGCCTGATTGCTGCCCTCCGGCGGCGTTGCTGAGTGACGCCTGATAGTTCAGGCGGCCCTGATCGATACTGCCGTTGAGACTGGCGCGCTGGCGGTTGCGGCCCGCCTCTTTGTGGAAATCGAACGTGGCCGTATTAGCGTGGCCGAAGCCCAGCGGCATGGAGACGCTCAAGCCCAACAAGCGGTTGCTGTTGTTCTTGGCGTTGAGCGACTGGGAGGCGAACAGGTTATAGCTGACACCCCGGTACTGCGTATTGAACTGCAGTTGATACTGGCGCCGCTGGTAGTTGCTGTTCCAGTAATCATCCTGGCTGAGGGTCAGGCTGACGGCGCTGCGACTGCCGATGTTCTGGTACACCGAGGCTTCCAGCCGGCTGCGGCGGCCGCCGCGAAAGTTCGTCGAGCGATTACGCTGATTGACGGCTTCGTCGAAATCCCGATAGCCTTCGGTGGAATAACGATAGCCGGCGAAGCGCAGGTTGGTGCGGCTGGCGAAGGATTTACCGTAGCGAGCGGAAAGGCTGCTGCCGCTAATGTCGGCGTGGGATGCAGAGTCGATCTCGGCCGCGGATTGGGTCATATCCACGGAAACGGCGCCCAGGCTGCCGAAATCCCGCGCCGCGCCAAGAGTAATGGCGCGATAGAAATCACTGCCGAGCAGTCCACCATAAAGCGTGCTGTTCCAGAAACCACCGCGAGCCAGGGTGGCTTGCCACAGCGGTGGGCTGTCCAGGTGTTCGGCGCCGTTGTAGCGCCCCAGCGCCGCGCTGTAGCGCCAGACGCCTTCGCGCAACAGGTTGCCGAGGGTCGCGTAAGGTTGGGTGTAGCGGTTGACTTGGCCATCCGCCTCGGTCAATACCACTTCCAGTTCACCACCGCCGCCGGCAATGCCCAGATCGTCGATGACGTAAGGGCCGGGGCTTACATAGGTGGAGTAGATGGGGTAGCCGTTCTGCAGGATTTCTAGCTTGGCCCGGGTCTGTGCTACGCCGCGGATCACCGGCGCGTAGCCTTGCATCACATCGGGCAACATGCCCAGATCGGAGGCTACCAACGCGCCTTTGAACGGCAGACTGCGAAACACGTCGCTGCCGGTAAAGGTTTCGCCCAGTGTCAGATTGGCCTGCAGCCCCGGCAGGTCCCGTTGGGCGTAGGCGTAGGCGCGGCTCCAGTCGCGCTTGCCGTTTTCATCCTCGCGCAGCGACTGATTGCTGCGCAGGCGCCAGTGACCCAGGTTCACACCGCTGTTCAGGTACAGGTCCTGGCTGTTGTCCGAGTTCCTGCCACGTCCCGAACTCTGCTGCGCCGAGGCCTGATAGCTGATGAAGGCAGCATTGATACCGTGGTCCCAGCGGGCCGGGTCGACATGGCCCGCCACGTCGCGGCGCATGGCGATCTGCGGGATGGAAATGGACAGCAGTAGGCGGCTGCCGTCGAAATCGGCCTGGGCTCCAGGCACCAGGGCGGCCAGGTCGACGCACTTCTGTTGCAGGGAACTGGGCTCGGCCAGGCTGCTGCTTTTGAGTCCCATTTCCTGCAGCAACGACCCGGACAAACAGGCGACCAGGCCGTCCGGTCCTGACGTGAACTCGATTTCACGTTCGTCGAACGGCGCGAGATTGACCTGAATCTCGACCCGGTAGCGACCGGGAACCAAATCGTTGTCGACATTGAGCACGCTCAGTGCCGAGGCTCCGACATCAATCGGCTGGCCCGGCGCCTGGCGCATGAACTCGGCCTGGAACTGTAGAGGCGCCTCGGCCAGTGCGGGTTTACTCGTGACCATCAGCAACCCGCTGCTGCCGAGGGCGAACCATCGGGCGAGGCGCAATTGTGAAAGCCCTGGATATTGGCTCATGGACACCTTCCGCGACAAAGGCCTGACACCCATCAAGCAATGATCCAGCGACCAACCTCATGTAGGAGCTTGCCCGCGATAGCGGTCGGCCAACCCGACATTCGTTGTCGGCTGACGAAACCTCCTCGCGAGCAGGCTCGCTCCCACAGGGGACTTTTCATGGATGTACTGGCGGGTATCAGGCTCTGGGCCGGTTTCAAATTGAGAAGAGCAGCCCCAGTTCAGTGGCGACGTGGGGTTGCGTTGTGGCGAGGGAGGTTACGGAGCAGCTGGAGTTAAATATGTAGGATAGTTCTGTAGGAATTGAATGAATCGGCTATTGGAGTGGCAGGTTTTTTAGCGCGTGGGCAGAAAAAACTCCCGCGGCGCAGGCGGCGGGAGCCGGGGGGATTGGCTGCACGTGTTCGGGTCACCTGTGCCCGTATTTATACTCATCGCCGATTCCCTTCCACCCATCGCCCTTGCTGCCATAACCCCCTTTAAAAACATAACTTTTCAACGGTGCTGGCGGTTTTGGCGGCGTGCTCACTGCCGGCGTGGGGCTGGTAACGCTTGAGGCGCGCGAAATAGTGGAGTTAGGGCTGTAATCGACGGGGGGAGTAGGCGGCGGACCGTCAGTAGCGCCTCGCAGTGAAGCTGAACTGGAACTTCGCGTTAGCCCCATGTTGGAAGGCGTTGGTAAGCTACTAGAGCGTGCGTCTGAACCGGAGGTCGAGACTGACGCCCTTGAACCGGTGCTCGAGGCTGACGAGCTTGAACCTCGTCGGCCAGCGCTCCCGAGTTTTTTAAAGATATTTCCGATGAGTTTTTTAGTCGCTGAGAGAATGGTCGCTTGCCCCGTCGTTGCTGTGCTCTTTGCCAGGGCGGCCCTAACCGCACTTATCCCGCCGCCGGAAATAATGCTGCCTACAAACCCCACCACTCCACCAGCTACCGACATGCCTACGTCTTGGTTGATCGCACCATAAACCTGCATCGCCAATCCTGCGACTTGAAGGCCGATCCCGACAAGACCGGTGACATAGGAGGCAGTGATTCCGATAGCCGCCGGTGCGGCCCAAGGCATGACTGCGATGGAAACTAACAAAAGAAAAGCTGCCACGCCCACGCCGGCCCATACAGCTGCGTCGGCCCCGGCTGCCCTAGGCTGTTCAATTGGATCGATATAACCCTGATCCGGATCCCGGCGCGACGAAGCAGGCTGGCTCCGATGCCCAGTCGGGTCACGCCAGGCGATCGGATTGCCCAGGCAATAACAATAAGGATTGAGCCCGCCGGCATCGAAAGGGCTGAGCGAGTCGGGACTGTGGAAGCGCATCAAGCCTGGGTTGTAGGCGCGGTAGCCGCGCCCCAGCAGGTACCAGCCGGTGACGGCCTCGCGCACTTCGCCGGCAAACGCTAGCAGCCCTTGCATGCCGTTGTCTTCTCGACGTTCGCCATAGGCGCTATAGCAGGAGTCATGCAAGCCGTCAGCACGGCTTTCACCGATCACATTGTTGGCGCCATCGCTAAGCAGCAACATACTCGGATCCGAAATGCTATGGCCCTGCTGGCCCAGAGCATGATCGCCGTGAAAAAGGAACTGGGTCAGTTGGTCACCCTGCAAGGTGTAGCTGATCTGGTAACCCTGATAGAAGCGCAGGGCCTCCGGGGCATTGCCGTTGCGTACACCCACCAGTTGATCGTGGCCGTCATAGCGATAGTTGATGAGCGAAGTAGCATCGTCGGCGCTGCGCACTTCCAACAGCCGGCCCAGCGTGTCATAGCGCAGCCGCCGACCCTGTTCATCGTTGAGCTGGCGCCCGTCGGCGTCGTACTCGAAGGTCTGCGTGGAAGACGGAAGGGTATGGGTGACCTCCCGCAATTGGCATTTGTCCTGCTCGTCGTAGGTGAAACGCGCGGTGTCGCTTTTGCCGTCGGCGAACCCGGTAAGGCAGCGCTCGATATTGTCCAGGGCGTCGAAGCGGAACACCTGTTCGGTTATCGCGCGACCCTGGCCATCGGTCGGCAAGGCTTCGCCGCTGCAGGCGTGTCGGGTCAACCGATTACGCAGGTCGTATTCGAACACTTCTTCGAGCAGCAGCTGCCCGGCTTTTTCCAGGCTACGGCTGTGCAGTTGGTCGTCGTCCTGCCAGACCTGAGTCAATACCCTTGGCGCTTCGTTTTCGACCTGGAGAATCCGCTTGGTTTCCCGGCCGTGCTCATCGTATTCCAGGTCGGTGACCAGGCGCAGGCCGCTGTCCAGGCTGCTGCTGACGCTGCGTTCGAGCAGACCGTCAAGGTTGTAGGTGAATTCGGCTTGCAGATTGCCCTGGCTGACATAGGCCAGCCGGCCCGCACTGTCGTACTGGTTGATCGTCGGCGCGGCGCCCTGGTCGTCACGGCTCAGTGGGCGACCTTGCAGCGAAGTACCGTGAAGTGTCTGTTGTGCAACCCCGCTGATTTTATCGTGCCAATGTTCGGAGGCCAAGTAACCGTCAAGCGTATACTCGTAGGTTCGCGTCCCCTGATCGTTGATCGCCTCGGTGATCGCGGCGCTCAAGGGGTCATAGGCGTAGGTGGATCCGGGATCCTGGTCCACGGCGATAACAGTCGGCTCCTGAGTAAGCGCCAGGTTGTAGGTATAGGTGAGCGTCCGGTTGCTCGGCGTAATCCGTTTGTAAGGTCGCGTGCTGCCGCCTTTGTATTCGTAGTGCTCGCTGCGTGGGCCAATGGTGCGCTTGGCGAGGCGTTCGAGATCGTCAAAGGTCTGTTCGCCGGCGATCACCTTGGCATCTACGTTGCCGCTGGGAGTAACCTGCAGGCTGACCGGCAATTCACTGCGACTGTATTCGACGAAGCTCCGTTCAAGTCGATCTGTGTTCGGCAGCTCGGTGAGGATCATCCGGCCCCAGACGTCATATGCGTACTGGGTGGTGCGCTGCAACTGCGCCGCCCGGACGTCAAATGGGTTGCGTAACGTTTCGACTTCGCGGATACAGTTGCCGCTGCCGTCATAGACGAAATCCTGGCTGCCCGCCGCCGTGCCCTGGGCATCCAGGCGTAGGATCTTGTCGGGCTTTTCGAACAGGTTGTAATGGGTCTCGCTGTGTTGTGTGCGCACGCCGGGCCGTTGGGCATGTTCCTGCCACTGGCGGATCAGCGGCCCGTTCTCGCCAAAGGGCCACAACTCCTTGACCAGGGCCACCCCATCGGGGCCGGTCACCCGATATTGCTGGCCCCAGTCGTCGTACTCGACGCGCGTGGTCAACATCAGGGGGGCGAGCGAGGCATTCGGCCAGTAGCCAACAGGATGCTCGCACGTCTGGTTTGTCCAATCGTAGGTGGTCTCACTGATTTTATGTCCCATCGCATCATGACAGGCGGCATATATCGGTCGCCAGACGGGCGCGCCGGTCTGGCTGTCCAACTGCTGGCGTTGCTCTTCAATGATCCGATTGCCGCCGTCAAACAGCGTGCGGGTCTGCACGCCCTTGATATCGGTGAGCACTTGCTCGGCTTGCTGGCCATCGGTTGAAGTCAGTTGATAGCTGAAGCTGCGCGAGGCTGAGAATTCGGTGTTCGGAGCCACGACCTCTTCCAGCACGCGCCCCAGAGCGTCGTGACGAAAGGTGGTTTTTACCCCATTGTGATCTTCGCGCAACACGACTTCACCGTTGAAACGCGAGCTTTGCGTCAAGCTGACCTGTTGGCTGCCGTTGTAGCCGATCAGGGTTTCCTCGATCTGGTGAAGGGGCCCGAGCTCTTCGTTGACCCGACTGTAACGCCAGCGGACCATAGCGGTCTTTCCCACGGATTCCTTGAAGATGGTTTCTTCCTGATAGTCAGGACGACCATGCAGAAAGGGCTTGTCCGGCATGTCGAGGTAGCGGCGACAGGTATTCTGCAAGAGGGTTTCACTACTGCCCAAAAGTTGGTGCAGGTCCTCGTTTTCCACCGACAGCCAGCCCTTCTCATGGCTCCCGGTCAGCGGCGCTAACTCGATATAGCGGTACCGCGTGCGCAGCACCGGGGCCTGCCCTTCATGGCCCTGCGCCGGGTACACGGTCTTGCTGCGCAGGTTGCGCACAAACCCCTGGGGGTCGGGGGGGCAGCCATCGTCGCCTGCGGCCGGGTAATATTCGCTTACGATGCAAATGCCGTTGTGCTGGCACTCTTGCAGCAGGTTGCCGAAGTTGTCATAGGTGGTGCTCAGGATCTCGCTGCGGGCCTGGCTTGCGTCGTCCGCCAGCTCCCAGCGTTTTTCCACGGTCTTGGGCAGTTGGAAGTACGCCGGCTGTACATCGAAGCTGCCGGGGACGTTGTGGTAGGTAGTCTTCACCCTTTGCACGGCGTTGCCCTGGGTGGTGGTCTCCTCGGTCATCAGGTGAAAGTTGTTGAAGGTGCGTTGCACCGTGCGCAGCACCTTGCCGTCGACCATATGGCTGGCGGTTGAGCCGTAATCGTAGTCGCCGGTGACCTTGTACAGCTGGTCTTCACCGCTGTCTTCCCAATTGATGCTGGTGCCGTTGCCGATGAAATTGTGCAGGGTGTAGCTGTATCTCACCTCCATCGGCGGCTGTCCGAAACCGGCAAAGAGCTGGTGGCGGGTCACCCGTGGCAGGTTCAGCCGACCGTTGTCCCCAGGGTAGGGATGGCCGTCATCCAGGTATTCGATGTCTTCCCGCCCGCCTGCCGGGGTCTTGACCTGCTGGATGCAGGTCAGGTCGCGCACCTTGGTGTACGTGAAACGCCAACTGGCTTTTTCCTCGGTGGGCAGAATGATTTCGTCGACGCGCCCTTCGACTCCCAGCTTGAGCTCGAAACGTGCCAGTGGCGTACCGTCGGGACCGGCGTCCGGGTGCATGAGCACTTCGATCCGGGTGTCATCGGTACGCTCGATTCGCAGCAGTTGACCCAGGGCATCGCGGACCGATTGCAGGCGCTGGCCGCCGCGAAAATCGCTGTAAGTGAGGTCGACCCGGTGTCCGGACGGGGCATGAAGGTGGACCGGCAACGCCACCCGCTGGGCGTCAATCCCGCCGGTCTTGAGGGTTTCGATCAGGCCGGACTTGTGCACGACGCGGTAGCGGTCATCGCCGTCGTCATAGAAGTGGAAGCTGTCGAGCTTCTTTTCCTTGATCGGGGGTTGGGGGCCGCTGCCGGTGACCTTGAAGGTTTCGCCGGTCGACAGCGCCAGCATGCTGTTGTGAGGCGTGTACTGGGAAAGGTTGAGGTTCCAGCCGGTGCCGAACCCCGAGTCCTCGGTATTGAGCGGGTTGAATACCAGTTGCAGTGGCACGACCGGGCCGCACAGGTCGTTGGACTTGAGTTCCGGCAGGTCGATGCTGACGGTGTACTGGCCGGTACGCGGGTCGACGCTGAGAGACAGGAAACTCATGAAGTTGAAGGCGTTGGAGTGCAGAACTGTCGAAGCAGTCATAGCGTCCTCTCCATCATATCGACAACAGGCGATCCCAGACGCGGAGCGCTTTTCAGCGCCCCGCCGGAAGTGCCTGATTATTGAAAATTAACAATCAATTGGTTACGACTGTCTTCACGGGTCGAAACTTCAAACCCCACATCGAACCGATGCAAGTTGCCCTCTTCGTCACGCAGTTCGAACCGCACAGGCCCGTCCAGGCGTTCACGAAAACCGATGAGCAATTCCGGTGCCATGCTGTCATGCCAGTACGGCAGATCAGCCACCCGATGCATGCTGACGATGAGTTCGCCCGGCCCGGGTTTGTACAATTCCTCGAAAGAAGATGAAGGCTCGTTATAGGACAGGGCTTCCCAGAGAGCCGTCAGGTAGGCATCAAAAACCAGACTCACGGGTGGCGCGTCGGTGCGCCCGGCAGGCTGCGGATAAAAGCCGTAGCCGGTGAAACTGGCAAATGTTTCCTCCAACTGTTCCGACTCGTACTGCAAGGTCGAAGCGTTACCCAACACCTTCAGCGTCGACCATCGGGTGGCGTATATTCCATTGCGTCGGTAGCCAAACGTCCAGTAGTCGATGGAGTCCAGCAGGTACGAGAAGGGGTCATCCGGCTTCTCCTCGCCCTGGCCATTGAAAACGCGTTCCCTGATGAAATCATAATGCCCCTCGCCACCGAGACCGCGATCCGGTGTTGGCGGTGGGATCCCCTTCAACGTAATCTTGTTGTTAGGCCATTCCAGATCAGTGGAGCGCCGTACCTGACCGTAGGCATCCGTGAACTGTGCATAAAACACAACGCTGCCCTGCTCCGCGCAGTGCATGAACAACTCTCGATATTTAGTCAGGCCATCCGCCAACGGAGGCGGGTCCTGTTCATATTCATTAACGGTGGTCGCAGAGTAGAGCTTGAAGCGGTTGCGCAGTACATTCACCGCCCAAGGTATCTCCGTGCCCTCCAGACCTTCCTGCCCCGCCTCAATGAACGGCACTTCGGCATTAGTGACTTCACGGACCAATTCCAGGCTGGACAGCTCGACATCGCTGAGGGGAATGTCGTAACACTCGTTCTGATTTTCCGGATCGGGACAAACCGGCTTTGTCTTGATCTTTACCCGCAAAGGAATCTGCTGCATACCGTTGGTATAGCATTGAGCCCCATCCAGGCCCTCAATGGCGAATTCGGCCAACTCTATCCAGTGCAAATCCCGCTGCGCCTGCGGGTTCAGCTGGCGACCGCTCAGTTCAACAATGGCGTATCCCCAATGAGATTCGCTGATTTCACCCAATACAACACACACCGGGGTCATGGGAGAATCAGGTGGCGTGAATAGACCTTCTGCAGAAATACTGCCTTCGCCATAGACTGCCCACTTCGACTTGGCCGGATCATCCAGATCCTTAATCTCGAACCGGACCGGATTCCCGGCTGTGACCGTGGGAACGTAATGCGGCAGAACCTGCAGGCTTTGCGCCGCCACGAAAATAATTACCGCCGCTCGAGTGACCTCCCCCGAAACGCTGTCCGTCACCTCAATGGTTTGAATCCATACGGGTTGGCCTTTTTGCGGGTCGGGGCTGAAAAGAGCGTTATGGTTGTCCAGGACCTCCAGAGTACCGCGCACATCGCCTACCAACTTCCAGTCCAGCGAATTACCTTTCAGGCTCGATGCCTTCAGCTTGACGGGCTCCATTCCCTCGCCCCACGTATAAATAAGGGGAGATATCGCGAGGCTCTGCGCATACTCCACCGCCAGCGCCGAGTAGCCAAGGTCGCCATGGGCATCGCTGTAATGGGCAGTAATCACGGACACCTGCTGCTCGCGCCGCATCGACGACGCTTCCTGCGGCCGGTAGGTACCGTCTGCCTCCATTTGCCCCACCGATAACGGGCGATCAAGGTTGCTGGCACTCCAGCGATCTGGTGCCGAAGCCACATCGGTACCGCTGATGACAGTGAACGGCTCCGGCTGGCCGGCTTTCACCATGACAATCGCAGGCTCGACCACCTTGGCACCCGGCGCCAGCGATACCTTGCCGAACACCACCAGGTCGTGGGGCGTATCAGGACTGTCGTCGCAGGCGATGGTGTAGCCACCAGGGAACAGGATGTGCTTGATCACAGCCAGGTTACTCGGGTCAGCTAACGGGATAAGCCGCTTTTCCACCACGACAGCAGCCGAATAGCTGGGCTGTTCATTCTCCGTATCGTTGGGAATCAGGTAAACGAAATCCTCATCGTTGACCGGTAATGTCCCACGCTCGGGATTGGAAGTGAGCTGAATAAAAACCACCAAGGCTCCATCGCCATGATTCAACGCTTGGGGATCCGCGGCACCGGGAGCAGCTTGGGTACGCAAGGCAAATGAACGAGGTGCCAACGGGCCGTAATCGTTGTAATCGACGCCTCCCAGCACGAAGATCTTGCGATAGGCAGGATGCTCCTGCAGATAGACCTTGAGCTGCTCACCGATAGTGTTACTTGAATAGTCGGTGGCGCCGAGGTTACACGTCACGTTGTGCCCCTTGGACAGGTCAAGCGAAACCCGGCCACGCTCACCCACCGTATCCTGCACCGCTACCAGCTCGACGCTCATCCGGACCCGATACCCCATGTCTTCGCGGATCTTGAAACTTTCCCGCACCATGGAAGGTTTCGCCGGAGCATGAGCAATAGAGGTATAGGACCCACTGATGATGTTCATCGTCAAGGTGGCCTCGCTGTTACCCAGCATCGCCGTCTCGAACGACAGGCTCGGCTCACCCAGGATCAGTTCCTTCAGCTGGATTTCCTCGGTTTTATCCGTATCTGTGAAGAAGCTGCGATTGAACGGCAACAGGAACCTAAGCTCGGTGAAGTTGGCCAGGTACTGCTTTTGCAGTATCTGATTGATCCGCCTGCGGTTAAAGGCCACGACAGCCCCCCACCCCAAGGTTATATTGCCGCTCTTCAGGCGCTCCAGCAGTTGGGCTTTGGAAAGACCAGGCAGGGCTGCGGTGTTTGAATGTTTCACAGACATGGCGCGGTCTCCGTGCCGTTGAGCAGGCTGCAGAATTGCTGCAAATCCACGATGGGGTTGGGCACGATCAGAAAGCCATAATTCCAACTTTCTTCGTTGTATTTCTCTGCCTTCAGCACCGCGAACCTGTGCACCGGGGCGTCCGGCAACTCATAAATACCTTCAGACGAAAGCTCGCCGTCACCATAGAGCTTCTGGAAGGTGGTCTCGTTGACGGGAACCTCCACCTCCTCGCCATTTTTGTTCGTATAGAACAACCTAAGCGTCAGGCGACGAACGTCTTCCGGGGTTTCCGTGGTCTTGATGAAATATGAACCGCCTGGAGCATGAACAACAACCGCGACCGACGTATGTTGAGTGCCGATGCGAGACGCTCGGGCCACACTGATCTCCTCGAGCGTGAGATCTTTACCCGCCTCTCTTACAGGCGGCACAAAACACTTCTGATTTTCTATCCCCGGGGTCGGTTCCGGCTCGTTAATAATTTGGGCAGTAGAGCCCTCTTTCAGACTCCACGTGAGCGCCTCCCCACCCAACACGGCAGCAGACATTGGGTGGCCCGCCGGGGTTTCGTCTGCTCCTCTTGCAGTGACCACAAAGACCAATGGATCAATGGCTATGTCACGTTCGACGATACTCACCAGGGCGGTACTACTGACACTCGCGCCGCGGGCATTGGTGCCGACGGCCTTCACCAGTACGCGTTTTTGATAACCTTTGATCCCACCAACAACGGGAGCGGTGTACTTTCCCTGGCTATCAATCGTACCTGGGTCGCCCTCGTCATCTGGCAAGTTCTCCACGCTCCAGGTCAGCTGTTCGAAAACTGGCTGGGTTTTGAAGGAAATTTCCCCCAGGGAGGCGACAACCGGCTCGCGCGGTTCGACAGCAAAACCGGTCAGGCTCGGGTCGATCTTACCCAGCAATGCCAGGTCACCGGCAAAGTGAGAGTGTATCGGCACCACCGCATTCTGCGTGCGAAACAATAGGCCGTTGAGGCGGAAGGCATCGATAGCCGTGACCGTACCGGTTAGCATCTGTTTACAGTCGTCCAGTGCTGACTTTAATACCGACTCGGCTGCCTTAACGATTTCCTCCGTGTACTCTTCAATTTCGGTATCCTCAAATCCGTCCGGGGTCATTTTCCATATTTGCTCATTACTCGGGGCATCCACCGCAATCATCGACAATTCGCCCGTTAGCGTGCTGCTGAACTTGAAGCTCTGCCGCCAGCGCCATTTAAACGTCGAGTTAACCGTCACAGACGCACCTGTCATGGGTGCTACTAGGAGATCCACCGATTTTTTCCCATTCCACGTAAACATCAAGATCCCACCCGTTATATCTGCGAAGAACTCGCACATAACGGTTCCGTCTTTTACTTCATTAAACGGCAGTGCCAATGTCATTGCCAACGTTTTGATATCGGGGACATTGTGAAAGACATAGGACCCACAAAACGCACCGCTATCAGGGGTTAATGACTCGATGTACTTGTCTTCTTCACCCCCAGCAACGATATTAATCGATTGACCCTTGGCAATGCGGCGAAACCCCTCGGAAACAATTTTCTCCAATAAAAAGCTATTCCCCACCAAAATCGTCGCCGACAGCGGGTCGCTTGGCTCCCCCTGCGGAATTAGATAATGCATATTCGCATTAACAGCAGGTATAGAGCCATTTGACCTATCCTTCATCGACACGAACAACAGCACTTCGCCCTCGCCAAAGTTGGGAGACTTGAAGTCTGTACCGCCAGGCGCTGGATGGGTTCGAATGAAAAATGCGTCGGGCTGGAGCAATGCGCCTGGATCGGACTTCAACGTATTCAACTCAAAAACTTTCTTTTCGGGTTCCCACTTATCGAAACGTTCCTTGTATTTGATACCCGCCGCGATATCCTGCTCCATACTATCGCCGATTGTAACGTACAGTAGCGTTCCGCGTGACAGGTCGAGAGTGACTCGACCCACTTCGTCAATGGTCCCTTCGGATATGGACAGATTTATGTTCATGCGTAACAGAGGACCGTTCACGGCATCTGCCACTTTTACTCTTGAAATCCATCGCCTACTTTCGCCAACAATCTTATTCACGGACAATTGAATGCCCCCGGTAATACGCATAGTCAGCGTGGCAATGGACTCGGAGATAGCTGACGTTTCAAACGACAGCCGCGGCGCATCGAGAATATGGTTATATACATACTCCCAGCTGGTATCCGCGCCCATCGGGACGTCAAACGTGAGGGGCTCGAAATACGACTCACTATTGAATCGCTGTATGTATTCCTGCGCCAACAGTGTATTGACCTTGTACTGATCGTAAGCCAGGATTACGTCCCACCCCAAGGTCTGGGGCCGCTCTGCGAGCCAGGAAACAAAATCTTCTACCGTTTCATTAGCCATGATTACAACCTCACGTTATTAATCCTAGGTACCGCTCATGCAGCCGACCAAGGCGCGATATTGTTGTGCTCTGATTCATACCGCCGATTTTCGCAGCTATTCGATCAACTGAATATTGTCCAGATCCGGAAAACTGAAATATGTTTCCCCACCATCAAAACTTACGTTGGTGCTCACCCTGAACGTGGAGTTCAGCTTTAATGTCTGTAAAAAACTTTTCGGCAAGTATTCATTGACAATGCCGTTCTGCGCTTCCTGCGTGGTAACGGGCCGGGAGGTGTCACGCACAGGGAACGCTGTAGCTTCGTTTGATGACTTAATCCCGAGGACAGTAATTTTCACCTGCTGCTCCGCTGCGATGAACGACCAGGGCGCAAGCCGTAATAGGGCCTCAGAACCGTCAGGTATTATTTTCAATGACAACTTTGTGCCGTCCAACCAACCGTCGTGGAACTGGACATTGGGATAGTTTTGTCGCGACAACGGCTGGATCCGCAGATTCAAGGTTTCGGAGTCCTCAAAGGCGGCACCGAACGGCGTGAAACGATAGAACACTGGAAAACGCTTCGTTTCACTATCGGTATGGGCCTCCATGTTCGCCGCAATGAAAGCGCTCGGTACCTGGAAGCGACGCGGGTTGGTAGCACTAGGTTCCTTGGCAATATGCCGCCCGCCAGCCGGATGCCCCTGCCAATGCACTTCGACCTGATCATCCGGACCAATCACCAGCGTCTCTGGCAGGATGACAAAAGCACCGGCGCGCATTGCAAGGGACGCGAGGAGACAAGCCTCGTTGTCCTGCGGCTCCCCTTCGGACCCGGCGTGCTCCACCGTGGGCGAGGCCAGGTCCAGCGGCGCCCTCACCGTCAGTTCAAGCACTTGTGAACGGCGGGCCTGTCCTTCCCGAGCATATTGGTAAAACACCTGAACCGGCTGCCCGAGGCTTTTCTGCAGCACCTGCGAAGACAAACGGAACAGCAGCACGCCACTGTCGATATTCGATTGATCGATTAGCAGGGCTTCAACTACCTGGGCTTCCAAGCTGCTGGTCAGCCAATACAGCAAGACGTTGTCGCCGAGAAGGAGGTCGTAAGATGGCACGTACAGGTCGATACCTTCGGGAAATCGCGTCGGATCAAGAACATCACCCTCCAGGCCTTCGATCCTGATGTGAGGCAACATCGGCGTGGTAGGTGCAACGATCCGCACGGTTTGTACCGCGGACAAGGAGGCCTGGCGATTGCCCTGGTCGGCATATTCCACGCGATAACTCAGTAGAGCGTGGCCCTCTTTGATGAAGTCAAACTGACTCTTTGGGATATTGACAGCCAACGGTCGTCCGACATTGACCGCATTCAGGGTAACGGTGAATGGCCAATCATCATCGTGCTGGCCTTCCGCGTCATATCCCTGCATCAGGAACTTGACCTGATCGCCCTCACGCATGGCCCGATACGGGTTTATCAGCGCGGTGACTGTCGTTTCGATAGCAAGCGGGTCCAGATGCAGGTCATGGGAGTCCCGTAACTGCACCACCGGTAACGTAGCCTGAGCGTCCGGACGCAGACCGACATAGACAAGACGTCGAGAGGACTCTGGGCTTTTCTGTTCTTCATCCCCCCCCGGCCAAACACTGTAGGAATAAAATGCGACGCCTTGGTCGACAGCCTTCAGCAACGTATTGGGGATATCCACCGGCATTCCGCTCTCAGCGGTATAGCCGCCAGCCAGGCTGACATCCACCCGAGCATTGGCATGGTCATGCACATCGCCGTCTACGCTACAGCCCCGCCAGTTCGGCCAGATTGCATCGCCGATAGCTATTTGGTCATATTTGATATACGTCCGCAAATTATTGTTACCCAAGGCAACCAAGTCCACCGTATCGCCGTTCACCAAATCGGGAATAGCGGGGGTTGGCCAATCGGCGGCCAACGCAGCGGGAGACGGTTTATTTAATGGGACCATGATGGTTGATAGCTCCGCCTGTAAATTACAGCTTTCTTTTACCCCTCAATTCAAATCACGCCAACTAACAGAACTGCTAGTCTCGTCCCGTTACCCGCAACGGGTTCGAGATATGCGAATTTCAGCTGCAACGAAGCTATGCCGCCATGCCATTCACGCATCATTCGGCCACCAACTGCCCGGGAAGGGTCATGACTAACAGTTCTGCTAGGTAGGCAAACGTAACGGGTGTGCTTACCTTGCTCGTACCCCTCTCTCGACACTGTGCAGTCTCACTCGTTTGGAGCAATCATGATGAAACCAATTTCTGCTTTTTCGAGTAAATCAGCAAACCAACTTCCAACTTTGCTGCTGAGCCTGACACTGCTACTGGGCGGCTGTCATACGGTCGGCAACAAAGCCGGGATGGAAACCAAGGCGGCCGTAACTGTAACGCCCGATGGATCTTGGTCCGAGCCTGTACATGAACACCTATCATCATGGGCCGGGAATGATGATGATGAAGAAGGCTCTATCAGATGCGCAGAAGACAAAGTCATGGTGGGCCGTAACCACGAAGGTGATGAAGAAGGCCTAACCGCACATAAGTGCGCCAGCCTACAGCAAAACGGGAGGACGCTCAAAGTCGTAAATGGTGATAGTTACGACGCACATTACGTCGATGAACATGTGGAATACTGGTTTAAATGCAGTGGAAACGGCGTCATGACTGGCAGAGCCCATTCGGGCGACGAAGAAGGCGATACGTGGTACTTCTGCGGAAAAATTAAGGATCAATGGGGCGATGAAATAATACCGATCAACCGTACTTGGACAGGTCCGATGAATGAAACTGACAGCACACACACCTGCCCCACAGACCAAGTGATGACCGGCCGTTCTCATGCTGGTGACGAGGATGGCTCATCCGCTACTCACTATCAATGCGCAACGCTTTATTGAAACCACTCCTGGCACCGTACCTGCTGCATATTTCGGCTGACACCTGACTATAACGGAACCAACCAAATGACCAGTATTTCATTCCGCAACTACAGACTGTCCAGAATATTCGGTTTATTCCTGTGCAGCACAACGGTGGCCACCTCATCGCTGTACGCTAATGCCGCCCAGATCATTCTCCGCGACAAGGATAATTACAATTGTGCGCTGGACGTCCCCGCGCTCGGCAGCGGCGTCACTTACCAATACGAAATGAAAGCCGTCAGTTCCAAATGCAAGACAGATTTTCGAGCGCGCTCCATAGAGTTCATTGAACTGCCATCGGCAGTGAAAATTTTCCTCGCAGATGACTTCTGGTGCAGCGAAAGTACTTCACAGGACGAAGAAGAAGAAGAAGAAGAAGGGAAAGGCAAACCGGAAAAAAACACCCGAAACTTCTGGATAAAATTGAAAACCACCAAAAAATCCACCAGCGTCGGCGGGAACGGCTCAACCCAGGGCGCCGAAGTCCATTACTTACTGACCTATGGCAAAAACTCTTTTATTGGCCCGGGTCTGCTTCTGGAAGACAAATACCAAAGATCAGGATCGCAGAATCTCGACAAGTTGTCCTGCATAAAGCTGACCGCTTCGGCGAATATCAATACTCCACCGGTCCCCGCTGCGGCGACAGGCAACAGCCGGTTGTGGGCCGCTTCACAGAAAGAAAATGAATCCAGATTCTCTTGCAGCGGTAACGCCATAATGACCGGACGCTTACACTACGGTGATGAAAATAAAACGACCAGTATTGAATGTGCAACGGCCAGCCAAGCCGGCACGGCGGTTATCGTGAGGAACAAAGTGTGGTCCGAACCCTTGAAAGAATCAGGAGTATATAAAGACGATGTCGATGGCAAAAGATATCATATCGGAAAGTACTACGTTTGCCCGCCCAATACGATTATGACTGGCCGCCAACATAAGGGCGATGAAAATGCTGATACCTGGTACGAATGCGCAACGGCGACCAACGCCGGCAGAGACCTTAGCGTCACACCCCATGAATGGAGCGAGGAAAAAAAGGAAAGCGGTTCAGAGTTTCATTGCCCCGCGAATCAGTTCCTTGTTGGCAGGTGGCATGTGGGGGATGAGAACAACGTAACCCGCTATCGCTGCGCCACTCTGCAATAAGCGGACTCTTGGCTCGGTGATACGCCTCTTCCAAACAATGCGAGACTCATCATCATGACCGTTTCCACTGCAGCGCACTCCAACGCCTTCAACTTCATGAGTTTCCTGTCCCTCAGCGTCGACCCGCGTACTGGCCAGTACACCGTCAGCATCGACCTGCCGGAACTCAAGTCCAACGACCTGTGCGGCCCGGTCGTGCCGCTGCAACTGGTATTCAACCCGCTCAATACCGAGGACTCGGGGTTCGGCACCGGCTGGAACCTCAACCTTTCCCAGTACACGCCTCACAACAGCATGCTGGCGCTGTCGACCGGCGAAACCTTCAAGGTCACCGGCAGCGGCCCCCAACCCCCGATCAAGGAAAAGAAGCTCGACAGCTTCCACTTCTATGACGACGGCGATGACCGCTACCGCGTCGTGCACAAGTCCGGCCTGATCGAAACCCTCAAGACCGGCGGGATTGACGCCCAGCGGGTGGCGTTGCCGGTCCACCTTCATGCCCCGTCCGGACACCGGGTCGACCTCACTTACAGCGATTTTCGCGGCGGCCAGCGCCTGCAATCGGTCCGCGATGCCCTGGG
>NZ_JBHFJB010000135.1:0-22328 GCF_057334555.1 Pseudomonas sp. AGC41 | reverse complement strand
AAAGGTGTGCAAGTGCCCCATCGCGCCGTGGCTCGCCTGGTGTGCAACAACGGCTTCGCCGATTTCAACGCCCAGGACCGCATCGCCCTCGCCGCCAACCCGGCCTTCGATGCCAGCACCCTGGAGATCTGGGCCGCGCTGCTCAACGGTGGCTGCCTGGTGGTCTGCCCTCGCGACACCCTGCTCGACGCCGAACGTTTCAACGAGCATCTGCTGCGCCACGAAGTCAGCGTGCTCTGGCTCACCGCCGGGCTCTTCCATCAGTTCGCCGGCGCCCTGGCCCCGGCCTTTGCCAGCCTGCGCTACCTGATGGTCGGCGGTGAGGTGCTCGACCCGCGGCGCATCGCCCAGGTGCTGCGCGAGTCACCGCCCCAGCACCTGCTCAACGGCTACGGTCCGACTGAAAGCACCACTTTCGCCACCACTCACCGCATCACTCTCGACGACGCCCTGGCTGGCGACATTCCCATCGGCCGGCCCATCGGCAACACCCAGGTCTATGTGCTCGACGCGCAGCGCCGGCCACTGCCCATCGGCGTTGCCGGCGAGCTGTACATTGGCGGTGACGGGTTGGCGCTGGGCTATTTGAACCAGCCGCAACTGAGCGAGCAGCGCTTCGTGCCCAACCCGTTCCAACCGGGCACGCGTTTGTACCGCACCGGTGACCTGGCGCGCTGGCGTGCCGACGGCGTGTTGCTGTTCCTCGGGCGCAACGACTTCCAGGTCAAGATCCGCGGTTTCCGCATCGAACTGGGCGAGATCGAGGCACAACTCAAGGCCTTGCCCGAGGTGACCGAAGCGGTGGTGCTGGCCGATGCCCAGCAACGCTTGCTGGCTTACTTCAGCGCCACCGGCGCCGTGCAACCCAACGAACTGCGTACGCGCCTGGCCGCTGTGCTGCCCGACTACATGCTGCCCGCCGCGTTCATCCAGGTGGACACGTTCGCCCTGACCGCCAACGGCAAGCTCGACCGCCGTGCGCTGCCCGAGCCCGACGAAAATCATTTCGCCCTGCACCGCTACGAAGCGCCGCAAGGGCCGCTGGAAAGCCGTCTGGCCGAGCTATGGGCGCACGCCCTCGGCGTGCCGCGGGTCGGTCGCCAGGACAACTTCTTTGCCCTGGGCGGCCACTCCTTGCTGGCGGTGCAACTGGTCGAGCGGATGCGCGCGGAAGGCTGGGCGACTGATGTCCGCAATCTATTCAGCGCACCCACAGTCGCCGCACTCGCCACGTCGCTGGCGCATCGAGAAGTAACCGCGGGCCACGACCCTGCCCAACTGGGCGTACCGGTACCGCCAGGCTGCACGCGCATCACCCCCGAGTTGTTGCCTCTGGTGGAGCTGACTCAGGCGCAGATCGATCGCATCGTCGCCACCGTCGAGGGCGGTGCCGCCAACGTGCAAGACATCTACCCGCTGGCACCGTTGCAGGAAGGCCTGTTCTTCCATTATTTACTGCAGGACCAAGGCGACACCTACCTGCTGCACACCACGCTGGCCTTCGATGATGAAGCGCGACTGGACGCTTTTTGCCGGGCACTGCAACGGGTGATAGCCCGCCACGACATCTTGCGCACGGCCCTGGCCTGGGAAGATCTGGAGCAGCCCGTGCAGGTGGTCTGGCGCGAGGCGCCGCTGCCGGTGGAGATCTTGCGCATTACTCAGACCGATGCGCTGGCCCAATTGCAGGCACACACCGATCCCCGCCAGCGACGCCTGGACATTCGCCAGGCGCCCCTGTTGCGCGTGGTGAAGGCGTTCGACCCCGGCCAGCAACGCTGGTTGTTGCAGGTTTTGCATCATCACCTGGTGCTGGACCACACCACCCTGGAACGCATGGTCGAGGAAATCGTCCTGATCCAGCAAGGCGACGAAGCGCAGCTGCGTGCCCCGCTGCCGTTCCGCAACTTCGTCGGGCATGCCCGGCGCAACCGTGACAACGCCCGACAGCAGGCATTTTTCGAAGCGATGCTGGCCGATGTCAGCGAGCCTACCGCCCCGTTTGGCTTGCTGGATGTGCAAAACACCGGCGATATCGACGAGGTCCATGACACCCTCGATCCTGCGCTGGCGCAGGCCCTGCGCCAGGCTTCGAGACGCCATCAGGTGAGCATCGCCAGCCTGTTCCACCTGGCCATGGCGCTGGTCCTGGGCAAGGCCACCGGCCGGGCCGACGTAGTGTTCGGCACGGTCTTGCTGGGCCGCTTGCAAGGGGTGCAAGGCGCCGATGAGGCATTGGGCGTTTTCATCAACACCCTGCCGCTGCGCCTCGACTTTGCCCAGAGTTCGGCAAGCGCAAGCCTGCAACAGACGCACCAGGCGCTCCTGGCCCTACTTGAACACGAACACGCACCACTGGCGATGGCCCAGCGTTGCAGCAGCGTACCGGCCGGCATTCCGTTGTTTTCCGCGCTGCTCAATTTCCGCTACAGCTTGCAAGACACGCCCCACCAAAGCGTTGAGGGCATGCAAGTGCTGAGCACCGCGGAACGCACCAATTACCCCTTCACCGTTTCGGTGGATGATCTAGGCCAGGGCTTCAGCGTGACCACGCAGATTGCCGGGACCGTCGGCGCGCAACGGACCTGGAACTTCTTCCACCAGGCCCTCGCCTGCCTGGTCGAAGCCCTGGAAAGCAGCCCGGACAGGCTCGTCCGCAGCCTCGATATCCTGCCAGCAGAAGAACATCGTCGACTGGCCCGCTTCAATGCCACGCAGCGCACACAACCCAAACGCGCCTTGTTGCATGAACGCTTCGAAGCCCAGGCCCGCCTGACGCCAGACGCACCAGCGCTGCGCTGCAAAAATCGCCTGCTCAGCTACGCACAGCTCGATCGCCAGGCCAATCGCCTGGCCCGCCATCTGCAGGCGCTGGGCGTCAGCCCGGATGTCCGGGTCGGCATTCACCTGCGGCGTTGTCCGGAAATGGTCGTGGCGTTGCTCGCCGTGCTCAAGGCGGGGGGCGCCTACGTCCCGTTGGACCCGGCCTACCCGCTGCAACGCCTGACCCATATGCTCGACGACAGCGCCCCCGTTGCGGTGCTGACGATGAGCGACGCGCCGTTCGATCTCACCCTGGCCGTCAACTGCCAACGGCTCAATGTCGACGAGGCCCTGAGAACCGGCGATGAGGCACCGGTGGGCGTGGCGCTGGACGGCAACCACCTGGCCTACATGATCTACACCTCCGGCTCCACCGGACAACCCAAGGGGGTGATGATCGAACACCGCAACGCGCGCAACTTCCTTGATTGGGCGTTACGCACGTTTGACGACCAGACTCTGGCGCGGAGTCTGTTCAGCACCTCGATCAACTTCGATCTGTCGGTGTTCGAATGTTTTGCGCCGTTGTCCTGCGGCGGCACTCTGGAGCTGGTCGACGACGCCCTTGCCCTGCTCGGACAGCGCCCCGAACTGAGCCTGCTCAACACTGTGCCGTCGGCCGTCGACGCCTTGGTGCGCGCCGATGCGCTGCCGGGATCGCTCAGCATCGTCAACCTGGCGGGCGAAGCGTTGCCACAACACCTGATAGAGCGCCTGTTTGCCCGGAGCTCAGTGCGCCAGGTCAATAATCTCTACGGGCCGACCGAGACCACGGTGTATTCCACCTGGGCCTCGATGGACCGTGAGCGGGGTTTTGTTCCGCACATTGGCCGACCGATTGACAATACTCAGATACATGTCCTGGATGATGCGCGGCAACCGCTGCCGGTCGGTGTGATTGGTGAGCTGTTCATCGGCGGGGCCGGCGTCGGCCGCGGTTACCATCGGCGCCCCGAACTGACCGGTGAACGCTTCCTGCCCGACCCGTTCAGCGCGGATCCGACGGCGCGCCTGTACCGCACCGGCGACCTGGGTTTCTGGGATGCCGATGGCCAGCTGCATTACCTGGGACGCAACGACTTCCAGGTCAAGATTCGCGGATTCCGCATCGAACTCGGCGAAATCGAAGCGGCCCTGCTCGCGCTGCCGCAAGTGGCCGCCGCCGCGGTGCTGGCCGTCCGACGCGAAGGGCGTGAACCGGCGCTGGTGGCCTATGCCGTGCCAGTCACCGACGCCGCACCGCTGGCGGCAACGGCGCTGCGCGAAGGGTTGGCGAGCCGCTTGCCGGGGTACATGGTGCCGGCGCTGGTCATGCTGCTTGACGCACTGCCGCTGACCCCCAACGGCAAGCTGGACCGCGCGGCCCTGCCCTTGCCCGGCGAAGACGCCTGGAGCGCGCAGGCCTACGAAGCGCCACAGGGCGAGCAGGAAATGCTCATGGCCGAGATCTGGGCCGACCTGTTGGGCGTCACCCGAGTGGGCCGTCATGATCACTTCTTCGAACTCGGCGGCCATTCACTCCTCGCGGTGCAGTGGGTTTCCCGGGTGCGCCAGCGCCTCGGGCTGGAACTGCCCTTGGCAACGTTGTACGCGCACCCGACCTTGGCCGCGCTGGCCGCCGTCATGGGCGCTGCGACCCGCAGCGAGCTGGCGCCCATCGCGGTACTGTCGGAATCTGCTGAACGGCCGTTGTCGTTTGCCCAGCAACGCCTCTGGTTCATCGCCCGCCTGGACGCCCAGGCGAGCGCTGCGTACCACATCAGCGGCGCCTTGCGCCTGGCCGGCGAACTGGACGAGGCCGCGTTGCGCAACGCTCTGGCACGCATCGTCGAGCGCCATGCCGTGCTGCGCACGCGCTTCATCGAGCAGGACGGAGAGGTCCGGCAAGTCATCACTGCCGAGCCGCACTGGGCCTACCAGCGCCGGGAACTGCAAGCCCCCGGCCCGGCCAATCTGCAACAGGTCCTGGCCACCGAAGCGGCCCAGCCGTTTTCGTTGAGCGAAGGTCCGTTGCTGCGCGTGCTGCTGGCGCGCCAGGCGCCTGACAGTCATGTGTTGCAGGTCACGCTGCATCACATCATCGCCGATGGCTGGTCGATCGGTGTGCTGATCAACGAACTGTCCGCCCTGTACCAGGCGTTCCGCAAGGGTCTGCCGGATCCGCTCCCGCCGTTGTCGATCCAATACGCCGACTACGCGGCCTGGCAGCGCGATTGGCTGGCTGGAGAACGCCATGCCGAGCAACTGGGCTTCTGGCTTGAACACCTGCGCGGCGCCCCCGAGCGGGTGGACCTGCCCGGCGATCGTCCGCGGCCCCCGCGCCAGGATTTCGCTGGCGCGCGGCTGACGGTGGCGCTGGATGAACCGACCAGCGCCGCGATCAAGAATCTGGGCCGACGCCATGGCACCTCGCTGTACATGACTTTGCTGGCGGCATGGGCGATTGTCGTGGGTCGCCTGGCCGGTCAGGAGCGGGTGGTGATCGGCACCCCGGTCGCCAACCGCACGCGTAGCGAAGTCGAGCCACTGATCGGCTTCTTCGTGAACACCCAGGCGCTGTGCATCGACCTGGCCGGGCAAGCGCAGGTCGGTCAATTGCTGGCCCAGGTACGCCAGCACGCATTACAGGCTCAGGCGCATCAGGACCTGCCGTTCGAACATGTCGTCGAGGCCCTCAACCCGCCCCGCTCGCTGGCGCACAGCCCGGTGTTCCAATTGATGTTCGCCTGGCAGAACGCGCCACGCAGCACACTTGATCTCGATGGCCTGCGCCTGACCAGCCTGGCTGCCGAACAGACCACTGCGCCTTTCGACCTGTCCCTGGAGCTCTATGAAGCCGAAGGCCGCATCGTCGGCGGCATGAACTACGCCACCGCGCTGTTCGATGCCGCCAGCGTAGAGCGACATTGGGCTTGCCTGGTCAACGTGCTCCGCCAGATGTGCGCCGACGACCGCCAGCCGCTGGACCACCTGTCGCTGGTCGATGCCCCGGAACGCGAGCGTCTGCTGCGCCAGCTCAACCCGCCTACGGCCGCCTATCCGCAAGCCGGCTGGGTGCACCAGCCGTTCGAGCGCCAGGCGCAGGTGCTGCCCGACGCCATTGCAATCGAATTCCACGGGCGCGCACTGAGCTACGCCGAACTCGATCACCAGGCCAATCACCTGGCCAGGAAGATGATCGACCTGGGAGCAGGCCCTGGCCAACGCGTCGCAATCCATCTGCCACGCAGCCTGGAAATGGTCCTGGCGCTCGTCGCCACGCTCAAGACCGGGGCGGCCTACGTGCCGCTGGACCCCACCCAGCCACTCGCGCGCCGGCAAGCCATCATCGACGATTGCCAGCCGGGCCTGCTGCTGAGGGATGCCCAGCGCAGCGAGGCTTTGCATTGCAGCGACCGCTGCATGCCGCTGTCGGTGCGCCTGGAAGCTATGGCGTTGCAGGCGCAGACCCCGCCGGCGCTTGGGCAACCGAACGCCGACGATCTTGCCTATGTCATGTACACCTCCGGTTCCACCGGGCTGCCCAAGGGCGTCGCCATGGGTCATCTGGCATTGAGCAACCTGCTGGCCTGGCAGGCCGAGCAACCGTTGCGCGGACCGGCCCGGACCCTGCAGTTCGCTGCGCTGGGCTTCGATGTGGCGTTCCAGGAAATCTTCTCCACTCTGGGCAGCGGCGGCACGCTGGTGTTGCTGGATGAAGCCCAGCGCCTGGATCTGGCCACCTTGCCGCGCTGGCTCGGGCAGGCGCGCATCGAGCGTTTGTTCCTGCCCTACATCGCCCTGGCGGCGATGGCCGAGAGTTGGGCCGAGACGCCGTTCGAACTGCCTGAACTGCGCGATGTGATCGTCGCGGGCGAAGCGCTGCGCATCACCGGCGCGTTGCGCAGGCTGTTCAAGCGTCATCCCCGCGCGCGGCTGCATAACCACTATGGCCCCACCGAAACCCATGTAGTCTGCACCCATACCCTGCCTGACGATCCTGAGCAATGGCCGGACCTGCCGGTGATCGGCCGACCGATCAACAACACCCAGGTGTGCCTGCTCGATGCCAATGGCCATTGTGTCCCGCAAGGTGCCGCGGGCGAATTGCACGTCGCCGGCGTGGCCCTGGCCCAGGGTTACCTGAACCGTCCGGAGCTGACTGCCGAGCGCTTTATCGAACATCCATTCGAGGCCACGCCCGGCGCGCGCCTGTACAAGACCGGTGACCTGGCGCGCTGGACCGCCGAAGGGCTGTTGCAGTACCTGGGGCGCAACGATTTCCAGGTCAAGATTCGCGGATATCGGGTCGAACTGGCCGAGGTCGAGAGCTGCCTCGATCAAGTGCCAGGGCTGCGCGAGTCGGTGGTCGTGGTACTTCAGGAAGACCACCGTAACCCGCGTCTGGTCGCCTACTTCAGCGCCGAACAGACCCTGTCGCCGCTGGATCTGCGCAGCCAACTGAGTCAGCGCTTGCCCGACTACATGCTGCCCAGCGCCTTTGTGCAACTGGATATGCTGCCGCTGACCAGCAACGGCAAGGTTGATCGGCAACGCTTGCCGACCCCGCCCCTCGAAGCGTTCGCCCAGGCCGGCTACAGCCAACCCCAGGGCGACCTGGAAATGGCCCTGGCCGCGATCTGGAGCGAGTTGCTGGGGGTTGAATCGATCGGGCGCGAGGATGACTTCTTCGCCTTGGGCGGGCACTCACTGCTGGCGCTGCGTTTGTTGGCACAAGTGCGCCACCGGCTGGATCTTGAAGTCCCGCTGTCAGCAGTCTTCGCCCGGCCGCGCCTGCACGCGTTCGCCGAAGCGCTGGCCGACGCCGAACACAGTCGCCTCGGCCCGCTGCCAGAAGCCGACCGCAACCATCCCCTGCCGCTGTCGTTTGCCCAGCAAAACCTCTGGCTGATCCAGCAACTCAACCCGGACGCGACGGCCGCCTTCAACATGCCGGCGGGCTTGCGTCTGCGCGGCGTCCTCAATGTAGACGCGCTACAGGGCGCCCTGGACCGTATCGTGGAACGCCACGAAAGCCTGCGGACCCGGTTCGTCAGCATCGAAGGCCAGGCCAGGCAGATCGTCGACCCGCCACGACCGCTTGCTTTGGAAACACTGGACCTGAGCGCGCCCGGCGCGGTGGATTGGCAATCACTGTGTGCCGAAGAAGCCAGCCTGCCCTTCGACCTGACAAGCCAATGGCCGATCCGGGCGCGCCTGTTACGCCTGGACGTCGACGATCATGTCGTGCTGGTGACCCTGCATCACCTGGTCTCTGACGGCTGGTCCATGGGCATACTGACCGATGAATTCTCACGCCTCTATCAGGCCTTCGACCAGGGCCAGGCCGACCCGTTGCCGCCCCTGGCGCGCCAATACGGCGATTACGCCCTGTGGCAGCGTCAATCGCTGCACGCAGAGGAGCTGCAACGCCAGCGCGCCTATTGGCAGCGCCATCTGAGCGGCGCACCGACTTGCATAACCCTGCCCACCGATCGCCCGCGGCCGGTTCGGCAGGACTACGCCGGGGCCAGCCTGCCGGTGCGCATCGACGCCGGGTTGACCGATGGCCTCAAGGCGCTCGGGCGGCGTCATGGCACGACGTTGTACATGACCTTGCTGGCGGCCTGGGCCGTCGTGGTCAGTCGCCTGTCGGGCCAGGCAGAGGTGGTGCTCGGCTCGCCCGTTGCCAACCGTAACCGGGTCGAACTGGAGCCGCTGATCGGTTTCTTCGTAAACTTCCAGGCCCTGCGCATCGACCTTGGCGACGCGCCACCGGTGAGCTCGCTGCTGGCGCAGGTCAAAGGTCTGGCGCTGGCCGCCCAAGAGCATCAGGACCTGCCTTTCGAGCAGGTTATCGAAGCGCTCAATCCGCCCCGCTCGCTGGCCCATAACGCGATTTTCCAGTTGATGCTGGCCTGGCAGAACACCCCTCAGGGCAACCTCGATCTGGGCAACGGGCTGCAACTGCACAGTGTTGGCGCGCCGGTCAGCACGTCCAAGTTTGACCTCGCCCTGGACGTCCATGAAGTCGACGACGGCATCGAAGGTGGCTTCAACTACGCCACGGCCCTGTTCGATGCCGCCACGGTGACGCGCCACTGGCATGCGCTGCTGGCCGTGCTGCGGGCGATGGTCGACGATGACCGGCAGACAGTGACGCGCATCGACCTGCTCAGCCAGGCCGAGCGCGAGCATCTGCTGCACGGCCTCAACCCCCGACCAGCGCTGCCCGCGCCGGTCGGCGAGCGCTTGCACCAGCGCTTCGAGGCCCAGGCTGCGCGCCGTGCAGAGGCCATTGCAGTGCAATTTGGCAGGCAGACCCTGAGCTACCGCGCGCTCAACGAACAGGCCAATCGCCTGGCCCTTCGCCTGCGCGATCTGGGCGTCGGCCCGGACTGTCGCGTGGCGATCCACGCAGAGCGCGGGCTGCCAATGCTGATCGGCATTCTCGCCGCGCTCAAGGCCGGTGGCGCTTATGTACCGCTGGATCCGGTGTATCCGGCGCAGCGCTTGAACTTCATGCTCAGCGACAGTGCGCCACGCGTGCTGCTGACCCTGGACAGACTGCCGACGACGTTGCACCTGCCCACATCGTGCACCGTAGTGTCCTTGGATCCGGTCGCTGGTGACTGGGGCCGTCTGCCCAGCGAGGATCTGGCGGCGGATCCGCGAGCCAGCGACACCGATCTGGCCTACATCATCTACACCTCGGGCTCGACCGGTGCGCCCAAAGGTGTGATGGTCGAACATCGCTCGGTCATGCGCCTGTTCAGTGCCACCGACGGCTGGTTCGGCTTCAACGAGCAAGACGTCTGGAGCTTGTTCCATTCCTTTGCCTTCGATTTTTCGGTCTGGGAAATCTGGGGCGCGCTGTTGCACGGTGGTCGGCTGGTGGTGGTGCCTTACCTGACCTCGCGCAGCCCCGAAGACTTCTATCAACTGGTGGTGGACACCGGCGTTACGGTGCTCAACCAGACGCCCAGCGCCTTCTACGCCTGGATGAAACAGGCGAGTAGCGAGCCGCATCGGCTGCGCTGCATCATTTTTGGTGGCGAGGCATTGGACGCTGCCGCGCTGCGGCCCTGGTTCGAGCGGCCGGATAGCCGGGCCACGCGGCTGGTCAACATGTACGGCATCACCGAGACCACCGTACACGTCACCTATCAGCCGATCGAAGCAGTCGATTGTCATGCCCAGGCCGGGCTGGCACTTATCGGCCGGCCCATTCCGGACTTGCGCGTCTACCTGCTCGACGCGCACGGGGAACTGGTACCACAAGGCGTGGTGGGTGAACTGCATGTCGCCGGTCCGGGGTTGGCGCGTGGCTACCTCAATCAACCGGCGCTCGATGCCGAGCGCTTCCAGCCTGCGCGCTTCGCCGGCGGCCAGGGCGAACGCCTGTACAAGACCGGCGACCTCGCGCGCTGGACCGCCAACGGCACCTTGCAGTACCTGGGCCGCAACGACCAGCAGGTCAAGGTCCGTGGTTTCCGCATAGAACTGGGCGAAATCGAAGCCCTGCTCAGCGCCATCGATGGCGTGCGCTCGGCGGCAGTGGTGGCGCGTCAGGACGATGCCGGTGACCCGCGACTGGTCGCCTATGTCTTGGCCGAGACGGCCTGGCAGCTGGAGCCGGGGCAGTTGCGCGCCGCACTCGCTGAACAGTTGCCGGCGCACATGCTGCCCAGCGCATTTGTGCAATTGAAGCAATGGCCATTGACCGCCAACGGCAAGCTCGACCGCCGCGCCTTGCCGGCTCCGGACCAGCGAGCCCTGCAACAGCGTCCTTATGAGGCACCACGCGGGACTGCGGAAACACAATTGGCGCAGCTATGGTCGCGCTTGCTGGGCATCGCGCAGGTGGGCAGGCAAGACAATTTCTTTGCCCTCGGCGGACATTCGTTGCTACTGGTGCAATTGCTCGACGGTTTGCGCGAACAAGGGATGGACGTGCCAGTAGGCGCCTTGTTCAGCGCCGACAACCTGGCCGAGCTGGCCCGCCAGGTAGTCATGCCGGCAACCGCCGATGCAGCGGCCCAGGGCTTGCTGTGCATCCGCGCGGGTGTGCCAGGCCGGGCACCGTTGTTCTTCATCCATGAAGGCACTGGCGAGGCGTTGCCCTACGCCCGACTGGCGCGTTATCTGGATCCGCAACTGGGCATCTATGCGGTGCAGGCGGCTGCCGAGTTGGACGACGGTATCGACAATGCGACCCTGGCCCGCCGCTATATCGACTTGTTGCGCACGGTCCAGCCACACGGTCCCTATCGGCTCGCGGGGTGGTCGGCGGGGGGTGTGCTGGCTTATGAAATGGCCCGTCAACTGCTCGGCGAGGATTGCCCGGTGGCGTTCCTCGGCCTGATCGACAGCAGCCAGCCGGGTGCGTTGCGTGCGGCTCCGTTGGCCCTGAGCTTCGACGAACCCGGCCTGCGCCAGCAACTGCTCGGCTACCTGGCTCACCACGGGACGCCTGAAGCCACCGGGAGCGCGGCGGACGGAGCCTGGCATGTCGGGCTCGACCTGGACGCGGTGATTGCCACGGCGCAGACGCGCAGCTGGTTGCCGCGCGGTTTCGATCGTCAGGAACTGGCGCGCCGGGCCCGGCTCAACCTCAACCTGCGTAACGCCATGGTTCGCTATCGGCCGATGCCGCTGGGGATCCCCGTGCATTTGTTCAGTGCCACATCGGGACACGTCGAGGCAACCGCCTCGCGTGATCTGGGCGCGGATTGGAGAGCACTGCTGGGGGCCAGGGTGGTCGAGCAGCGCATCAACGGTGATCACTGGTCGATCATGCGCGAACCCGAACCTCTGCAACAGCTGGCGAATGGCTTGGAACAGGCATTGAAACAGGTCGAGCAGCGCCCTGCCGAACCGCCAGCCTCTCGCGCCAGCCTGATACTGCAGACCGGCACGCCGAACGCGCCTTGCCTGTTCATGATTCCTGGCGCCGGCGCCAATGTCGCCAGTTTCGTGCCGCTGGTCCAGCAGTTGAGCCCGCGACTGACAGTGATCGGCCTGCAGGCCCGAGGCTCCGACGGCCAGCACGAACCCCATGCTTCGGTGGAGGCGGCGGCCAGGGCCTATGTGCGCGAAATCCGCGCTCAGATTCCCGACGGCCCCTACTACCTGCTCGGCCATTCGTTTGGCGGTTGGTTGGCCTTTGAAGTGGCCCGTCAACTTCAAGCCGACGGCGGGCAAGTCGCGCCGGTGGTATTGCTCGACAGTCGCGCGCCTGGCGCTCGATTGGCCAGCGACGCGCATGCGGCTCTGGCCAAATATGTGGCGTTACTCGAAATGGACGCGGGCCGTGCCCTGAACCTTGATATCGAGCACCTCGCGAGCCTGGAACCGGACGAGCAATGCGTGCAGCTACTGCTGCGCATGCAAGATGCCGGTCTGATGCCGGCTCAAGCCAGGGCCGATGCACTGCGTGGCCCCTTGCGGGTATTCCAGGCCAACCTGGCGGCGGACTATCGGCCTGCGACGGTCTATACCGGCCCAGTCGTGATACTTGAGGCCGAGCGCGGACCTGTGGACGCCGGGCAAGGCTGGGAACCCTTCGCCATGGATTGCCAGCGCCATATGCTTGAGGATTGCAATCACTTGTCGATGCTCAAGGCCGCCAAAGCCTCGTCGCTGGTGCGCTACCTGCGCCAGTATTGGCCTGAGCTGGAGGCGTCGAAGACCCATGCGCCCTGAACCTTCGATGCGGCCCTGGTTATGGGCCTGGGCCGGACAGGTCGCCTCTACCCTGGGCTCGGCCCTGGCGGCGTTCAGCCTCGGCATCTGGTTGCTGCAGCAGCACGCCAGCGTCACCGACTACGCCTGGGTCATCGCGCTGTCAGCCTTGCCCGGGCTACTGCTGACACCGTTGGCCGGCTGGCTGGTGGATCGTTGCGAAGCGCGTGCCATCCTGTTAGGCGTCGAAGCGGCCAGCGGCCTGGCTGCGCTGGTCCTATGGTGGTTGTTTGAACAAGAGGTATTGGCGCGTTGGCATGTGTACGCCTTCGCGGCGATCAACTCCAGTGGGCTGGTAATGCGCATGCTCACTTGCCAGGCGGCCATTCCACGAATCCTCAGCAGCCCGCAAGCGATTGGCCGGGCCAATGGCCTGATGCAGCTGATGGTCGGCCTGCCACAACTGATCGCCCCGACCCTGGCGGCGCTGCTGCTAGGCAGCATCGGGGTTCCGGGGCTGTTGCTGCTGGATGTCGGGGTGGTGCTGTTTTCCGCCGGCGTGCTGGGCTGGCTTGCCTGGGTGGCGACGGCTGTGCGTGCCACACACCCCAGGCGCGGCGCAACCACTGGAGGATTTGCCGACGTCCTGGCCATACTGCGCGGCCGCCCGGCGCTGTGGGTGTTGCTCGCCTACCTGGGCATCGAGCACCTGATGCTCGGGCTGGCCACGACCTTGCTGTCGCCGCTGGTCCTGGAGCGTCATTCGGTACTCGTGCTGGGCACCCTGATGACCTGCGGTGGCCTGGGCATGCTGGCCGGGTCCTTGTGGGTGGTCGCCCGTCCGCCCCGACAATTGATTCGCACGGTATTGCTGGCCGATCTGCTGCTCGGTGCCGCTGTTCTGGGCATGGGCGTCAGCACTTCGCCGATAGTCCTCTACGCTGCGGCCTTCATCGCCTTCGCCTGTTTTTCGCTGAGTACCAGCAGCGACCAGAGCTTCTGGCAACGCAGCCTGCCCAGCGCACTGCTCGGTCGAGCGTTGTCGGCCCGGCAGATGGTCTGCCTGCTGGCCATGCCGGCCGGCGCACTGGGCGCGGGCGCGCTGGCCGACGGTTGGGCCATTTCGTTGATGAGCGAGAGCAGTTGGCTGCAAGCCAGGCTGGCCCCGGCGATGGGCGTCGGCAAAGTCGGCGGTCTGAGTCTGCTGTTCGCCGTGGCCGGTCTGTCGTACGTGCTGCTGGCCTGCCTGGGGCTGGCCCTTGCACCGCTGCGTCGGCTGAGTCCGGATGGGGTTGCGCCGAGCCAGCTAGACGACGCTGAATGTGCAACTGGCATGGGCGCCTTTCAGCCGCCCTGCCCGGCGCCCGCCAGCACCTCACGAATCACCCCGGACTGCCATTCGAAATAAGGATTGTAAGTCAGCCGCGCGTGGATTTTCCCTGGCTCGCTGTACCCCCAATCCGAATACCAGACCTGTTCCCCCGCTTCGCAGCGGGCCACTTCGTCGGCATTGCGGCTGTTGCGGCAGAACCGCAAGGTGCCAGAACGACCGTAGAGCGGGTTGGCTGGCGAGAAGAGGATGCCCATGTGGGAGAACTGGCTGATGCGTTCATCGGCGATGCGGTCGCTGCGCGTCAGGATGCGCTGTTGCTGCGCAGCGTCCCTGGCGCCGGTCGGCTCCGCCTGGCCATACCAGATCAAGCGGCTCGCGGCGTGGGTGAAGCGTCGCTCGAACAATTCCCGCACGTAACGCACGTCGACGACTGAGTCCTGCTCGGTCAGCACGATCACCACCGGCCGGTCGAAGTCTTGCTGCTCGATGAGCCGGCGAACCGCTACGCTGCTGCGGTAGAACTGGGCAAAGCCGTTGGTGGGTACGTTGTGGTAGCGCACGGGCGACTGCTGCGGCCGGGAGTTGTCGGGCGCTAGGATCCAGGTCTTGAAATGCGCCAGCCAGGGCGTGGCCCAGTCGTAGGACTCGCTCGAGCGAAAGGCCGGGGAAAACAGCACCAGCCCCTTGATGTCCGGGTCCTTGGCGGCATAGGCCAGCGCCAGATTGGCGCCGGTCGAGAAACCGCCCAGGTAGACGTCCGCGAATTCCTTGTGCAGCAACGCAACCTGCTGCTCGACCAACTGTTGCCACTGTTCCAGTTGCACATCGATCAGGTCGGCCGGTTTGGTGCCATGCCCGGGCAGCAATGCGACACGCACCACGTAGCCTTGCGCGGCCAGATCCCGGGCAACATCGACGAAGGACCAGGGTGAATCCCCCAAGCCGTGAAGCAACAGAATAGCCTTGGTGGAGGGAACATCGGGGCGCACCTCATAAGGGGCGTTCCAGGCCAGCTCATCGGCGCGATTCTCGGTCTGGAACAGGCGCTTTTCCTCAATCCAGGCGCGGGACGCCTGGGCATAGGCCTGGAAATTTTCCGCTTCGGTCATGGCATCGGCCGCGCTGGGTTGCCGCGCGCAGCCTGCCGTCAGTGCAAGGCATGCCAAGGTCGCGGCGACTCCCAGCATGAGCCGGCGCCAAGGCGACGCTGCATTCCTGATCTTTGCTGAAACCATCAATTGATCACTCCAGCAGCTTCGCTGCGAGAAACGTTACCGGTGCGTTTGTACAACCACTGCGCCCCATCATCCACATAGGAAAACACCACGGGTATGACCAGCAGGCTCAGCAGCGTGGACGTGACAAGCCCGCCAATCAGGACGATGGCCATCGGTGCGCGAAAGCTCGGGTCGGCCCCCAGCCCCAGGGCGATAGGCATCATGCCTGCACCCATCGCGATTGTCGTCATGACAATCGGACGGGCGCGTTTGCCGCAAGCGTCGAGGATCGCTTCCTGGCGGCTCAGGCCGTCGCGTCGCCGCGCGAGGATGATGTAGTCGACCAGCAGGATCGAGTTTTTCGTCGCGATGCCCATCAGCATGATCAGGCCGATCATCGAAGGCATGGACAATGTCGAGCCCGTCACGAACAGCGCCACGAAGGCTCCAGGAACTGAGAGTACCAGGGCGGCAAGGATCGTCAGCGGTTGCAGGAAATCCTTGAGCAGCAGCACCAGGACCATGTAGATGCATAACACTCCGGTCAACATCGCCACGCCGAATCCGGAAGCCAGTTCGCCCATGGCCTCGGCATCGCCTACCGAGGTTCGCACCAGGCCTGGCGGTAGATTCTGCAAGCCTGGCAAGGCCAGGACAGCCTGCTCGATGTCGCCCAACGGCCGGCCGTTCGTCTCGATCTCGATATTGACATTGCGCATGCGGTCGAACCGTTCGATTTGCGCCGGGCCGCTGGTGATCTCCAGCGTCGCCACGTTCTCCAGCGCGACCGGTCCACGCGCGCCGGGCACCGGCAGACGTTTCAGCGTCTCGAAATCCGCGCGGGCGGTGTCGCTCAGCCGCACCACGATAGGCACTTGGCGGTCGCTGAAATTGAGTTTGGCAAGTTCCTGGTCGTAATCTCCCAGGGTGGCCACGCGGAGCGTGTCGGCAATCGCGCTCGCAGTCACGCCCAGGTCGGCGGCCCTGGCGAAGTCCGGCCGAACCACCAGCTCAGGGCGCATCAGGCTGGCGGTCGAGATCACCGCGCCCACGCCCGGCACGCTACGCAGCTCTCGTTCCACCTGCTGCGCATGTCGAGTGAGCAAGCTAGCGTCCTCACCCGCAAGCACCAGCACGTAGTTTTCCGACTCGCCCATACCGACCTTGATCCGTGCCCCAGGCAACACGGCAAGCGCTTCGCGCAGCTGGTTTTCCAGCTGTTGCCGGGTCAGTCCGGGACGCTCGTTGCGGCGCGTCAGATTAAGCGTCAGTACCGCCGTGCGGACATTTGCGACATCGCCGTCGGCCGGTTCGATCGGGTCCGCGCCGGCGCTGCCATCCCCCACCGCGGTGTAGACCTTTTTGACCTGCTGATTTTGCGTCACTATCTGCCGCGCTTGCTCAGCCAGCGCCAGCGTGTCGCCCAGCTTGCTGCCGGGCGCAAGCGTAAGGGTGACCTGGGTTTGCCAGTCGTCATCCGGTGGAATGAAAGTGCCCGGCAAAACGGTGGCGAGCAGCAGTCCCCCAACGAAAAAAACCGTGGCGCCGAGGAGGGTCACAGCGCGATGGCGCAGGCACCAGCGCGCCCACGACAGGTAGCGATTTATCCACTCGGCGGCCCCGCGCGCCGGCCTTTTCGGCGCGCGCATCAGGTAGGCCGCCATCATCGGCGTCAGCAAGCGGGCGACGACGAGGGAGAAAAACACCGCTGTCGCCGCCGTCCAGCCAAACTGGACGAAGAACTTGCCGACCGTACCGCTCATGAAAGCCGTGGGCAGGAACACCGCGATCAGCGTGAATGCCGTGGCGACTACCGCCAGGCCGATTTCATCGGAGGCATCCATGGCCGCTTGATAAGGCTTCTTGCCCATCTGCAAATGGCGCCCGATGTTCTCGACCTCGACGATGGCGTCGTCCACCAGCACGCCGACGACCAACGACAGCGACAATAACGTCACGGTGTTGAGGGTGAACCCCATCCAATGCATCACGGCGAACGTCGGTATCGCCGACAGCGGCAACGCGACGGCCGAAACGAAGGTCGCGCGCCAGTCCGGCAGGAAAAGGAACACCACCAGCACCGCGAGCGCCGCGCCTTCATAAAGCAGGTGCATGGATCCCTGGTAATTCTCGCTCACTGGGTCGACGAAGTTGAAAGCCTGGGTGACGGTGATTTCGGGGTGACGGGTCTTGAGCAACTCCAGGGCGGCGCGTACGCCTTCATCCACCTCGATTTCGCCGGCGCCTTTGGCGCGGGTGATTTCAAAGCCGACCACTGGCTTACCGTCGAGGAACGCCGCCGAGCGGGGTTCGCCGACGGTATCGGAGACTGTGGCGAGCTGGTCGAGCCGGACACGCCGGCCGTCGCTCAAGGTCACGTCAAGCAAGGCGATTTCCCCGGCCGACTGCACCGTGGCGAGGGTGCGCACCGTCTGCTCGGCGCCGCCCAGGTCCACGCGTCCGCCCGATGCTTCTTGCTGGATCAGGCGCAGCTGGCGAGAGATGTCCAGGGCCGAGGTGTTCAGTGCCAACAGACGCGCGGGATCGAGGTCGATGCGGATTTCCCGGGCCACCCCACCGACCCGAGTGACGGCCCCCACGCCAGGCACCGCCAGCAAGGCCTTGCTGACGCTGTTGTCGACAAACCAGGACAGCGCTTCGTCGTCCATGCTCGTTGCCGAAACCGTGTAGGTCAGGATCGGCGCACCGGCGAGTTCGATCTTGCGGATCACCGGGTCGCGCAGGTCGGCGGGCAGGTCGGCGCGAACCCGTGAGACCGCATCACGCACATCATCAAGCGCTTCCTGGGTGGACTTGTCGAGGTGGAACTCGACTGTGATAGCGGCGTTACCGTCGCTCAGGATGCTCTGGATATGCTTGACGCCCTGCACCGTTGCGAGCGAATCCTCAAGCTTGCGGGCCACGTCATTTTCCAGCTGCGCGGGCGAAGCCCCGGGGAGCTCGACCGACACGCTGACCATCGGCAGATCGACGTCAGGGAGGTCCTGGACCTTCATCTTCCAGAAGCCCATCAAGCCGGCAAAGGTCAGCAGGATGAACAACAGGACCGAAGGCGTCGGATTGCGGATCGACCAGGACGATACGTTGAGGCTCATTGCGCGCTCCCCCGTGGTGGGTGGGTGTTCATTGGGTCGGTGCGTGCCTGGACAACCCGGACGAGATCACCCTCGGCAAGAAAACCGCCTCCGGTTTCGACCACCGCGGCGCCAGCGTCGATACCCGCGGTTATCTCGATACGGTCGCCAACGCGGCGGCCGACCGTCACCTTGACCTGGCTCACCTTCAAGTGCGGTCCGACCTGCAGCACGTAATTGAAACCGTCACGCTGCAGCACGGCGCTCTGGGGCAGCGTCATCATCCGTTCGGCGGCTACTTCGAACTCGCCACGGGCAAACATCCCGGCACGCGCCGCCGTGCCCGCGGGCAAGTCGACGTAGACCAGGCCGTTGCGAGTCTGCAAGTCGACCGTCGGTGCGACCCTGCGCACCCGGCCCTCGATCGCCTCGCCATTGACCGGAGTTACCTGCGCGAGCTGGCCGGGGCTGAATTTGACCAGGTCGGGGGCCGCGACTTCGGCGCGCCATTCGAGCCGTCCGTTGCGAATCAAGCGGAACAGCTCTTCGCCTGCGGGCAGTACCGCGCCCACCGTGGCACTGCGCGCCGAAATCACCCCGTCATCGGGGGCCAGGACCCGGGTCTGGGCCAGGCGCAGATGCTGGACACGCTCCAGCGCCCTGCCCGCCTCCAGTCGCGCCTGAGCCGTGCGTTCGGCCGTCAGCTGTTGGTGAACCTCCTGCTTCGACAGCGCCCCGCTCGACTGCAATTGACGGGCGCGCTGCGCATTGGCCCGCGCCTCGGCAAGCGTCGCTTGCGCTTCGGCGGTGGCGGCACGACGCTGGGTGAGTTCAGCGGCCATCGTCTCGGCGCTGAACGTGGCAAGTACCTGGCCGCGCCGGACCACATCGCCAACGTTGACCATGACCTCGGCCAACCGCAAGCCATCGGCTTCGGTGCCGACACTGGCTTCCTGCCAGGCGACAATGTCGCCGTTCGCCTGGATACGGACCGGCAGCATGGACGATTGCAGCTGGGTGACGACCACCGTCAGCGCCGGCCTGGCGGGCACCTCGGCCTTGACTTGGCGAACGCCGGGCGAGACAACGCGCATTCCGACGACGATGGCGCAGGCGACGGTCACGACAAACAGTACGACATGCCGTGTTTTTCTTTTCATAAGGTTCGTATTCCTGCGCAAGAAGCCGCGTTTGCTTGAGGCGGCAACTATCCGCCAGCAAACCTTGCGCAAGTCTTACCGGCAAAAAGGCGCTGACCCGGGCCGAACCGTAAGTGTTCAGTAAGAAGAAGTTCTCAACGATAGGGACGCTTTCATCCCATTGATCCGGAGACTTCCATGCCCCTGTCCATTTCGAAAACTGCAATTGCGATCCGGTTGACCACCGCCGGCACGGCGTTCGTGCTGGGCGCGTGCGCGTCGACGGCGGCCAGCGCTGACCAGCCTGAAGGCTCCGCCTGGGGCCTTGGCGTGGGTGCGGTCAGCAGCCAACAGCCGTACAAAGGCATCGACCGTGACAGCGAGGTCCTGCCGCTGATCTATTTCGAGAATGAATACCTCCGGGTCTTCGGCCCCAGCGCCGAAATCAAGCTGCCGGGCCTGGAGATCAGCGACACCCAGCAGCTCGATTTCAGCCTCGTCGGCGAATACGATTTCAGTGGCTACGATGACGACGACGCACGAATCCTGGAGGGCATGAGCGATCGCAAGGGCGGATTCTGGGCGGGTGCCAAGGTCAAATGGCGCAGTGACCTGGCCGATGTCAGCGCCGAGTGGCTGGGCGACGTTTCGGGTAACAGCAAGGGCCAGCGTTTCACCCTGGGCCTGGAGCGATCCTGGCGGATCGGTGAACACATCATGCTGACGCCGCGGCTGGCGGCCATCTGGCAGGACGAGAAATACGTCGATTACTACTTCGGCGTTCAGGAAAATGAAGCTCGCATCGATCGGGCGGCCTATGATGGAAAGTCCGGCATCAACACCGAATTTGGCGTACGTGGAAACTATATGTTCGATGACCATCACTCCGTGTTCCTGGACCTCAAGGCGACGAGCCTTGCCAACGAAATCAAGGACAGCCCGCTGGTCGACCAGTCCAGCGAGAACAGCGTGCTGTTCGGCTATCTGTACCGTTTCTGATGAGCCGCATTCTGCTGGTCGAGGACCACGAACGCCTCGCGCAACTGGTGTGCAAGGGCCTGTCGAGCGCCGGTATCGCCGTCGATGTCATCAGCCGCATCGATGCGGCGTGGGCGGCAATCCAACAGGTGCCTTATCAGGCGCTGGTGCTCGATCGGGGCCTGCCGGATGGCGATGGGCTGCAGTTGCTGGCGCGTTTGCGTAACGCCGGGCTGGGCCTGCCGTGCCTGGTCCTGACCGCGCGTGACGCGCTGCATGACCGGATCGAAGGCCTTGATGCGGGGGCGGATGATTACCTGCCCAAGCCGTTCGCCATGGACGAGATGGTCGCGCGCGTGCGAGCCCTGCTGCGTCGCCCCGCAGAGCGGCGTTCGTTGGCGCCTTCCCATGGTGACCTCAGTGTGCAGCCCGACACAGGCCTCATGTGCAGCGTCGAAGGGAGCATTCCGCTAGCGCCGGCGGAGATGCAGATCATGCTGTTGCTACTGCGCAAACCTGGCGAAATCGTCCGTCGCAGCGCCATCGAGGCGGCCGCGTGGGGCCTGAGCGAGGCCGTGACGCCGAACGCCCTGGACGTGGCCCTGCATCGCCTTCGCCGCAAGCTGCTGGCCATCGGTTCCCATCAACGGATAGTCAACCTGAGAGGCCTGGGTTATGCCCTTCGGCAAGACGATCTGGCGCAATAGCATCAGCTTCAAGGTACTGGTCGCCTACGTCGCGGGCGTGGGCTTGAGCATCCTGCTGATTGCATTGGGCGCGTTCGCGCTCGTCACGTCCAAGAGCGATATCCTGCTGACCACCGACGTCGCCGAGCGCACCCATGAGCTGGCCGGCAAGCTGCAGTTCGACGCGGCGGGCCGACCCACCGGGTTCGACAGCAGCGAGGGCGATCGCGTCTGGACCTTCAAGAGTCTGGGCGAGGAAATCGGCTACCGGGTGCTGGATTCGCAGGCAAACGTCCTCCTGGCTTCGACTGACGAGGCATTCTGGTCCCCCGCCGCAACGGTTCGCCCCGCGGAGCAGGGGCGTTTCAAGTTCGAGCGCAAAGGCATCATGATGTACGCCGCCACCGCTCCAGTGGAGCAGGTCGACCACACCTTGTACCTGCAATTCGCCGCCAGCGAACGCCTGATAGACCTGCTGCACGAGGGCTTTGCCTGGCCTTTCATGGGCGCCGGTATCGTCCTGTTCAGCCTGGTGCTGCTCTTTGTCTTTGGCACCTGCGCCTACTTCACGCTGGGCTACACGCTCAAACCGCTGCGCGAGGTCTCGGAGTCGGCGGCGGCCATCTCCCCTCGCTCACTGCACTCACGGCTGGATGTCAAAACCGTGCCGTCCGAGGTAGCGCCGCTGGTGACCAGCTTCAACAGCGCGCTTGAGCGTCTGGAGCAAGGCTACCGCGTCCAGCAGGACTTCCTCGCAACCGCCGCGCACGAACTGAAAACGCCGCTGGCGCTGATCCGCGCACAGCTCGAACTGATGGCGCCAGACAAAGGCCGCGACTCGCTGCTCAACGATGCCGAGCATATGACGCGTCAGGTCCAGCAACTGCTGCTGCTGGCCGAGACCAGCGAGGCGCATAACTACAGCTTCGCCGCCGTGGATGTCATGGAGGTGGCGCGGCAAGCGGCAAGTTATCTGCAACGCATGGCCGACGCGGCCGATGTGCGCCTCGTCCTGACTGGCCCGACGGATGTGGCAGAGCCTTGGCAGGCCGACCGTAGCGCCTTGTTTACCCTGCTGAAAAACCTCCTGGAAAATGCCATCCAGCATGCGCCTCGTGGTACGCAAGTTTTGTTGGAGCTCAGCGTCGATGCGCTGACCGTGCGCGACTGGGGTCCTGGCGTGACGCAGGAGCAAATGGCGCACCTATTCACCCGTTTCTGGCGCGGCGCTCATCGCCGCGATCATGGCGCCGGGCTGGGCCTGACGATCTGCCAGGAAATTGCCCGGGCGCACGGGTGGACCTTGACTGCACGAAGAGCGGAGCCCGGGTTGTCGTTTTGTTTGTCTCGGTGACCGTAAAATCTGCGTCTGCCGAGGATCCAGTGTGGGAGCG
>NZ_JBHFJB010000134.1:0-3213 GCF_057334555.1 Pseudomonas sp. AGC41 | reverse complement strand
GTTTCCCGAGGAGCCGAAGGCGGGGAAAGGGAATTTGGAGCTGTTTCAGCAGTATGCCAATGGTCATGCGTTCAAGGGTGCGGAGTATCAGGTTGAAGATGCCCTGGGCAAGGTCATCAAGGGCAAGCTGGATAGCAATGGTTTTGCGGCCGTAGCAGGCTTGGCACCGGGTCCGGCCAAGGTGCTGTTTGGTCGCGATAAAACAGAGACCGCATCCGCTGCCCCTTTTGACAATCAAGACTCATCAGCTCACGCCAAAGCTGGCGCACGCACGCCCGCTGCCGCAATGCAACAGTCTTTAAACAGCCTGTTCGCCGCAGAAACCAGCACTACATCCCCACCCAGCCCTGCCTCCCTCACCAAAGAGTTGAGTGGTACGGCCATCCAAAAGCTCATGCCAGCGCCAATGAAAGAGCTGTTGAACGCACAACAAGGAAAGGGATAACCACAATGGATAGATGTGGCGGAGTGGTTGCTCCCACGAACACGTTTACCGAAGACGACGTCATAGAAGGCACCGAACTTCTCGCCAAATGGCTCACCACTCTCACCGGCGACGTTGTCAACTGGCGGGCGGTCATTACGGTCGGGGAAATGCTACCAGTTGCCGGATCAATATTCGCAGCCACCGATGCCGTCGGCGACATCATTGGGCTCGCACGAGGCAACAGCGAATACAGATCTGACATTTTTAACTGGGTCGGCCTCGGTATCAATCTGTTTGCAATTGTCCCGATTCCCGGTATTGGCCCGGCTCGCGCAGTTATGCGTCCGGCATTAAAAGCGGTCAGAACCAGCCACAAGGACGGCATTGCGCAAGCTCTTATCGGTTCGATTGAAAGCGCCCTGGCAAACATTTGCCCTGTAGATCTCGAGGAAACCCTTAACAAAGTCCAGAGCACTCTGCAGAGCATCCTTAAAGATTTCGCGGCAAAAATTGTCGAGGTATGCAAATTCCTAGCGAACCTCATACGGTCTGTCGCCAACGGAACCGTACAAGACGTTGCGCTCAGCGTGCTGTTCCCTGGCATAAGCCTCATAGTAAATGCCGCCGACTACGTAAAAAGAACAACTGGCCTCGGGTACAGCAAGGAGGACCTAAGCTTCGGTGTAGATAAGCAGAAGTTGGAAAAAATTCTTGAACCCGTTGCGGTCAGCATTGAGCAGATTGGCGAGATAGCCGGTAAAAATATCGCCAATATAGGTATGGCCACCGAGGCTGGCAGTATCGCCGCCATCATCAATGCGCTTGTCTTGGCAGTACGAAAACGAAAACGCGCACCCAATCAGGCAAATGTCAGCCCAGCCAGAACCAATGAAAGCAGAAAACAACAGCCCCAAAATGGCAACGAAGCCAGCCCGGCGCAACGCGCAGCCCGCGCCGATGCCAACTGCAGAAAACAAGGAACCGCTGGGGGTACTGGATGCAACATCAGCTTTGCCATGGGCAGCGAGACGATTGTCCACACAGACTTCCAGCTTCCCGGCGTTTTTCCCTTGGAGTGGAGCAGAACCTATCGATCCTCGCTCTCTGCATTCGACAATAGTCCATTCGGCGCACGCTGGATCACGCCATTTGCCAGCCGGTTCGACCTAAACGAGGATCAGCTCACCTACCATGCGACTGACGGGCGCAGCCATAGCTACCCGTTGCCGAAAGTTCTAGGGCACCACTACGACCCTATCGAAAGCGTGGTAATTGCACGCGCCAGCAAAACCCAGTTGACACTTCTGCGGGGCCACGAAAGCCAGGAACACTATCAGCGAGCCGGCGATCAGTTTCGCCTGACTGCAATTGTCCTACGCGGTGGTGCGCGCATCACCCTGCATTACGAACACCAACATGCAGGCCAAGCCGTTCTATCAGACCTGATCACCTACCAGGGCAATACCCCACACCACCATATCCACCTCCAACTTGATGAACACGGTCGCATCTCAGTCCTGTGGTTTATGCACGAAGGTCTACCATCCCGGCAACTGGCCAGCTACGACTACGACGAGCACGGCGACCTGATCGCCGCCCGCGACGAACACGCCGCGCAGTGGGACTACCAGTATCAACACCATCTAATCACCCGCTATACCGACCGCACCGGGCGCGGTATCAACCTGCAATGGCAAGGTGAAGGCGCCGACGCCAAAGCCATACGCGAATGGGCCGACGATGGCAGCTACGACACCCGCCTGGAGTGGGACGAGAACATCCGCCTGACCTACGTGACCGACGCGTTGGGCCAGGAGACTTGGTACTACTACGACATCCTCGGCTACACCTATCGCATCATCTACCCCGACGGCAATGAGGAGTGGTTCTACCGCGACGATGCCAAGAATGTTGTCCGTCATATCCACACTGACGGCAGTGCCGACAGCTATGCCTATGACGATGTCGGCAATTTGCTCCAGCACACCCGCCCTGACGGCTCATCAGTCCACCACGCCTACGATGATCAGGATCAGCTCTTCAAAACCCGCGACGCCGAAGGCGGCCTGTGGAAGTACGATTACGATCAACGCGGCAACATCATCGAAACCATCGACCCGCTGGAGAACACGACCCAGTACACCTACAACAGCGACAACCTGCCCGTGCTCATCACCGATGCCAACGGTGGTGCCAAACAACTGGCCTACAACGCTGACGGCCAACTGATCCGCTACACCGACTGCTCGGGCAAAATCAGTCAGTGGCACTACGATGCACTCGGCCAGCTCAGCCGTTTCACCGATGCCGAAGGCCACGTCACCAGTTACGAATACCGCACCGGGCAATTGGCGCGGCTCATCCACCCTGATAAAACCGAAGAACTTTTCGAGCGCGACGCCGAAGGCCGTTTGCTCAGCCACACCGATGCCCTGCGCCAGCGCACCACCTGGCACTACAACGAAGCCGGGCTGATCCAACAGCGCCAGGACGCCAACGACACAACCCTCGACTACCGCTGGGACCGCCTCGGCCAACTGATCGAACTGCGCAACGAAAACAACAGCAGCGCCAGCTTCAGATACGACCCGGCCGGGCGCCTGCTCAAGGAAACCGGCTTCGACCAGCAAACCACCCATTACCTCTACGACCACGGCAGCAATCAACCGACGCGCCGCCTCGATGGCGACCGGGTCAACGAATTTGAGTACGACCCACTCGGCCGATTGATCGCCCGTCATGCCGGGCATAAGGAAGGCCTGGAATGGCAGACCGAGACCTTCGCC
>NZ_JBHFJB010000133.1:0-2093 GCF_057334555.1 Pseudomonas sp. AGC41 | reverse complement strand
CCCAGCCTGTACGTGTATGCCGATCCGGGCAGCTATGAACCGCTGGCACGCCTTGATGGCAAGCCCGGTAGTGAAGCGATCTTCTACTTCCACACCAACCTGGCCGGGCTGCCGGAACAGCTCACCGATACTGACGGCAATACGGTGTGGCACAGCGAGTACCAGGCCTGGGGCAGAACGCGGGACGAATGGCATGATCGGCAGGCCGGGCGTGAGCAGAACCTGCGGTTTCAAGGCCAGTACCTTGACCGCGAAACCGGGCTGCACTACAACACCTTCAGGTTTTTTGATCCGGATGTGGGAAGATTTACCCAGCCGGATCCGATTGGGTTGTTGGGTGGGCTGAACCTCTATCGATACGCGCCGAACGCGATTGGGTGGATTGATCCGCTTGGATTAAATCCATGCGATACCAACAAGGGAAATGGCAAATTCACCGAGCCAGTACTACCACCAAAATTAATCGCACAACATGGAAATGTTAAAATTGTCCACTACACCCGAAGTGGAGATCATGGCCCCGCACATCTGCACGTCAAGGGAGGAGGTAAAGAGACGAAAATAGGTCAAGCAGGAAAACCAATAAAAGGCTCTCCTACTCCGACTTCCGAACAACAAGCTGTAATCGATATCAATAAATCAGCAATCAGAAAATCAGTCAACAAAATACAGCGCTGGTTCAAGTTCCAAACTCGCTAACAGAAGGCTAAACAAAATGAAAGATATTTGGGTATTTAATGGCGTAATGGCCCGCTTTCCATCAGGATTATTCACTTCGCTTGAAGATGCAAAAACCTGGATAAAGCATAACAAACTCACAGGCGTCCTCACTAAATACCCCGTCAACACAGGAGTTTATGACTGGGCAATTAAAAAAAGCTTTTTCCGTCCTACCGAAGACAAACATAGCTCATCGTCATTTATTGGTAGTTTCACATGCGCAGCCATGGATCATCTTCATTTCGAGGATGGGGAGGAAGATTGACAAAATACCCCTACAAGATTTGCTCCGATTCGGAGAGCCTCCTGATACTAGGGTCACAATTTACAGACAACTAAGGCGCGCAGTAGCGTCTCGAATAAGTTTACGACGCGCTGGGCAACCTGGAACCCTGACCCTGCCCGACCAACGTCAGCTCAATCACCTGTACTACGGCAGCGGCCACCTACACCAGCTCAACCTCAATGGCCGGGTGATCGGCGATTTCGAGCACGACTCACTGCACGAGGAAGTGCTGCGTACCCAGGGCGCCCTGCACACCCGCACCCGCACCCGCTACGACCGCAATGGCCGCCTCAGCCAGAAGGCGCTCCATTATCAAAATGTCGCCCGCGAAGTGTTGCCATTGTTGCAGAAGGACTACCAGTACGACGCCAGCGACAATCTGATAGCCGAAATACTGACCCAGACGCAGCGCTCAGGCGCTAATCACCCGGCCACGGCGTCCAATGACGACAGCCTGATCGGGCGTTTTCACCACCCGTCAATGACCGGCAAGTCCTATCAAGGCAGCGCGCAATACGGCTACAACCCCGTCGAGCAGCTCCAGAGCATGCACCGCACCAGTCCTGGGGCGCAGGGCCAGCACATCGAGAGCCTGAACTACGATGCGGCCGGCAACCTGTTCGACGGCTACCGAGTCAATGGACTGATCAAGCACAACCGGGTGCATGTGTATCAGGACAGGCGTTATCGCTACGACCGTTTTGGGCGGCTGAGCGAAAAGCGCATCGGCAGCAGCCGAATCCAGCGTTTCGAATACGACGCGGAACACCGTCTGATCGAGGTAAATCAACGGAACGGCGCCCTGCGCCAGCGCGTGGTGTTCGGCTACGACCCGCTGGGGCGGCGTATCAGCAAGCAGGTGTATAACGATGACGCCAGTGAACCGAGCAACCGCACGCTGTTCCACTGGCAGGGCTTGCGCCTGCTGGAAGAGGTACAGGACGGCAGGCCCAGCCTGTACGTGTATGCCGATCCGGGCAGCTATGAACCGCTGGCACGCCTTGATGGCAAGCCCGGTAGTGAAGCGATCTTCTACTTCCACACCAACCTGGCCGGGCTGCCGGAACAGCTCACCGATACTGACGGC
>NZ_JBHFJB010000132.1:0-3063 GCF_057334555.1 Pseudomonas sp. AGC41 | reverse complement strand
CACACCAACCTGGCCGGGCTGCCGGAACAGCTCACCGATACTGACGGCAATACGGTGTGGCACAGCGAGTACCAGGCCTGGGGCAGAACGCGGGACGAATGGCATGATCGGCAGGCCGGGCGTGAGCAGAACCTGCGGTTTCAAGGCCAGTACCTTGACCGCGAAACCGGGCTGCACTACAACACCTTCAGGTTTTTTGATCCGGATGTGGGGCGGTTTACCCAGCCGGATCCGATTGGGTTGGCGGGAGGGCTGAACCTCTATAGTTACGGACCGAACCCTGCTCAATGGGTCGACCCTTTAGGCTTACAACGCTGTGAGAACCTCCCTAATGGTCAGACCATTTCCGAATTCGAGCGAAGCCTCGCCTTTTTGCCACCAGCAGAGAGAGTGTCTGTAGTGAGGGAGATGGCTGACCAAGTTGCGAAATCTCGCTCTTGGACAAGAGCAAAAAGAGTAGAAAGACTAAACACTGGCAGAACAGTGTACACCGACGACAAGCATTACTACTCACTCGACACGCAACACGGAAGATTTGAAAAAATAGACATGAAGAAAGGAAAGCACTTAGGAGAGGTCGACATGAACACAAGCCCAATACCAAATTCATTGGACCCAAGCGGTAAACACGACCTGCGAGTTAGGTAATGAAGAAATTAATTAACTATACAACCAATGATTTACCAAGAGGCGTGGTACTGAGATTCCCAGCAACGTGGCCTTATGAGAATTTCGTTGACGCATTGCTGGTTAGCCTCCCGGACGACAACACCGGACATACCCTAGTAATTGCAACAGGGCACAAAGCCGGCCTGGTATTAATCCACCTCCCTAAAGAGTGCGAGTCCCGACAAAGCAGATCACTGAGCAAACAGTGGCTTATAGACAATTGGTCAAAATGGGTTTATCCAGAGTGTCGGGTTGAGGATGTTTATATTTTGGAGCACTATGCGCCACCCTTACCTCCCGAATAGCCAGAGCCCATACATGGAGCACCTATCAAATCAACAGCTCCTGCAACGAGGTACATTGCCCTTCCGTCGCCGCCGTATTGTCATCCACTGCTATGAGGTTGAAATCGACCGTACGGCGAGCTATGGATCTACGTTAACGAGGTAGCATAGGGAACTCGCAAAATAGAGGAGCTCATTTCAATGATGAGCCAGGCAACCACTATAATTACCGAAATTAAAACTAACAGCAGTAAAAATGTCTTTCAGGAGAATGATGTAATTCATCTTGGCAGAGCTGTAAATCCAGATGAATGCAGCCTAACTGCAATTAGCTGGACATCGACAGGGCGTTCATGGCAAACCCAGTTAAACATACTTAAAACTCTGTACACGGGCTTTAAAAGTGCGACTTCAGAGCAAAATATTTGGCTCCTTATGGGATTTTCCTCATGGCAGCCAGATAATCGCATTACCCGTCACAGAAGGTTGTGGGGCGGCTTAAAAGCAAGAGGTGTCGAAATTTTCATGGCAAGGATCATCAAGAGTACCTTATTGAAGGAAGGGAAGGCATTAAATTTTTTGGGGCGATAAATCTGTCCGAGCCATCCCTAACATCTACACTGTCCGCCATATTAAGCGAGCGCGCCTCTTATATTGTAGGCTTACCCAAGAACTGCGATATTGCTACTTTTTTAAATCCAGGATGGGTAGGTAAAATCACTGAAGATATAAATCTTATTTGCAGTATTAGTCATTCAAGCGGCTTTATATTGAAGCCAATTGGCGAATTTGATGATGCAGAGCGCGGGTTTGTGTATTTAGGGCCATCGGATATTGCTCGAAAAATAAATATGTTTAAAAACAACTGATAAACGCAACTTGGTGATGGAAGCACACATCTTAAGACGCCCTCGGCCAACTGCTCAGTGAGACCAATAGCGCCGGCCTGTTGCAGTACGACTACGACGCGCTGGGCAACCTGCAAACCCTGACCCTGCCCGATCAGCGTCAGCTCAACCATTTGTACTACGGCAGCGGCCATCTGCATCAAATCAATTTGGGTGGCCGGGTGATCAGCGACTTCGAGCGCGATCACCTGCATGACGAGATCTTGCGCACCCAGGGCAGCCTGCTGACCCGCACCCGTTACGACCGCAACGGCCGCCTCAGCCAGAAGGCGCTGCATTATCAAAATGTCGCCAGCGAAGCGTTGCCGTTGTTGCAGAAGGACTACCAGTACGATGCCAGCGACAATCTGGTGACCGAGATACTGACCCAGACCCAGCAACCTAGCGCCAGCCGACCGGCCACGGCGGCCAATGACGACAGCCTGGTCGGGCGATTCCACGGCCACTCCTCGACCGGCAAGAGCTATCAAGGCAGCGCGCAATACGGCTACAACCCCGTCGAGCAGCTCCAGAGCATGCACCGCACCAATCCTAGGGAGCAGGGCCAGCATATCGAAAGCCTCAACTACGACCCGGCCGGTAACCTGTTCGACGGCTACCGGGTCAACGGCCAGATCAAGCAAAACCGGGTGCATGTGTATCAGGACAAACGTTATCGCTACGACCGCTTTGGGCGGCTGAGCGAAAAGCGTATTGGCAGCAGCCGCATCCAGCGTTTCGAATACGACGCGGAACACCGTCTGATCGAGGTACATCAACGGAACGGCGCCCTGCGCCAGCGCGTGGTGTTCGGCTACGACCCGCTGGGGCGGCGTATCAGCAAGCAGGTGTATAACGATGACGCCAGTGAACCGAGCAACCGCACGCTGTTCCACTGGCAGGGCTTGCGCCTGCTGGAAGAGGTACAGGACGGCAGGCCCAGCCTGTACGTGTATGCCGATCCGGGCAGCTATGAACCGCTGGCACGCCTTGATGGCAAGCCCGGTAGTGAAGCGATCTTCTACTTCCACACCAACCTGGCCGGGCTGCCGGAACAGCTCACCGATACTGACGGCAATACGGTGTGGCACAGCGAGTACCAGGCCTGGGGCAGAACGCGGGACGAATGGCATGATCGGCAGGCCGGGCGTGAGCAGAACCTGCGGTTTCAAGGCCAGTACCTTGACCGCGAAACCGGGCTGCACTACAACACCTTCAGGTTT
>NZ_JBHFJB010000131.1:8662-12756 GCF_057334555.1 Pseudomonas sp. AGC41 | reverse complement strand
AAGCATGATCTGCGTCCGGAGTTTCTTGATTCAGAGCGATGCCCATGCCTTCTACAGACGAAACGCTACTCTGCCACTATCACTACGACCCCCTTGATCGCCTGGCGGATTGCACGGCAGCGTCTCAGGCCAGCACCCAGCGCTTCTACTTGAAGCAACGCCTGACCTCAGAGATTCAAGGCTCGATACAGCGATCGATTTTCCAGCATGACGACCAGTTGTTGGCCCAGCAGCAATGGAAAGATGAGACCAGCGAGACTGCATTGCTCGCCACCGATCAGCAGCGTTCTGTTTTGCAGGTGCTCTACGCAGAGCAACCCCATCCCCTTGTTTACACGGCCTACGGTCATCGCCTTCAGGAAAGCGGCCTGCTCAGCCTGCTCGGCTTCAATGGAGAACGACCCGACCCGGTGACCGGGCACTATCTGCTGGGCAATGGGTACCGGGCCTTCAATCCGGTGTTGATGCGGTTTAACAGCCCGGACAGTTTGAGTCCGTTTGGGAAGGGTGGATTGAATGCGTATGCGTATTGTCTGGGGGATCCGGTAAATCGGATTGATCCGACAGGACATTTCGTACTCTTTACTGCTTTCGGCGCCCTTGCGACGACGCTCGTATCCACTTTAGGGTTTAGCTTGAATGTAATAACAAAAGGAAGCCGTACTGTAGGGACTCTTCTGGGAGGAGCGGGTATGGCGGCTGGATATGCAGCGGCAGCCTATCCAGCTTCCGCCGTCGCTCCAGTGTTAATAACGGGCGGATTCGTAGCCGGGTATAAGTCCGTTAAAATGGCGTTTAACACCATCCAGCTCACGCGTGATATCCGCGCATTGAAAGCGATCGCAAGGACCACTATCAATATGCCAACGAACGGTGTACCGAAACTTACTGATCTCGTGGTTGGAAAGCTCAGCCCCAATGACGTTTCAATTATAAAAAAACTGGAACTTCCTCCTTCGCTACGCGACACGTTGAACAGCGGACCCCAAAGCCGTGACTTTCTGACTCGATTCAATACGACTGACAATAAGCGAGCTTTTCTGCACAGTGCACGTTCAAAAAGTACTGAATTTACCCCTTCCCTATTATCGAAAGAAATCAGAGAGATAGTATATGGATAGTCACACCCCCAATCGCGTTCGCGTTCAACTGGAGTAATCCAGAACTCGTTATTTGGAGTTCCTACACTAATGGGTCTTGAACGATCTTGGGGTGATCTATCATGCCAGCGAACCGCGAAGCCCTGCTCTGCCGCTACCACTACGACCCACTGGATCGTCTGGTCGCTTGCACGCTCTCGGCGAAGGTGAGCACCCAGCGCTTCTATCAGAAAAGCCGCTTGGCCACCGAGATACAAGGCTTGGGTGCAGCACTCAATCTTTCAGCACGACGATCAGCTGTTGGCGCAACAACAGCGCCAGAGCGCCACAGTAGAAACAACCTTGCTCGCCACCGATCAACAACGCTCGGTATTGAACGCACAGGATGCGACGCCGCCTCATTCCTTCGCCTACACACCCTACGGCCATCGCTCCCCGGAAGGCGGTTTGCTCAGCCTGCTGGGCTTCACCGGCGAACGGCCGGACCCGGTGACCGGGCATTATTTATTGGGCAATGGGTATCGGGCGTTCAATCCGGTGTTGATACGGTTCAACAGCCCGGACAGGCGCAGCCCATTCGATAAAGGTGGAATAAACGCTTATGCCTATGCTTGGGAAATCCTGTTAATTACACGGACCCGACAGGCGAGTTCGCGCTACCGATAATGACTACGATCCAACGCATTTTAACCATTGGGCTGCATCTCATAACTCCTATGGCCATGATTGCAGGACCCCGAGCGAAGGGCGCCGCGCTGTGGGCCACCCGTGTCAGCCTGTCAGGCTCCGCAGGTACTTTAGCGGGGGCAGCCGTGCAACTTGCAGGCAGCCCGATTGGTGCCTATGTTTCGGCCGCAGGCACGGCAGCGTTGATAGGAGGAGCCGCTACCCGCGGCCTGCTCGCGCTACACACCGCGCGAAAAGCCGCCCCACTATGGAACAAGATAAAAAGTAACGTGAGGAATATCCTCGGATTTCCAAAGAAAGAAAAAGTGCCCGTCCAGATACCGGAGACAAAGACGCCGAAGCTCCCCGCGCCCTCCCCCTCGACTACCATCCCTATGCCTGATGGTCCTAACCGGATAGCCAAATCGATAAGGGAACCAAGCCGCTCTCACGTTTGAATGTGTATGGGTTGGAAGCCGGCCGATTGGGCAGTCAAACCTAACACTTCTGCTAGCTAGACAACCCTTTGCATCTGCCCGAGCCTGATAACTGCTTCCGAGATTCTTTTATTAAGAGCGATGCCCATGTCTTCTACAGACGAAACGCTACTTTGCCGTTATCACTACGATCCCCTTGATCGCCTGGCAGATTGCACGCCAGCGTCTCAGGCCAGCACCCAGCGCTTCTACTTGAAGCAACGCCTGGCCTCAGAGATTCAAGGCTCGATAGAGCGATCGATTTTCCAGCATGACGACCAGTTGTTGGCCCAGCAGCAGCGCAAAGATGAGACCTGCGAGACCACATTGCTCGCCACGGATCAGCAGCGTTCTGTTTTACAGATGCTCGACGCAACACAACCCCATCCCATTGCCTACACGCCCTACGGTCACCGCCCTCAGGGAAGCGGCCTGCTCAGCCTGCTCGGCTTCAATGGAGAACGACCCGACCCAGTGACCGGACATTATTTACTGGGCAATGGATACCGCGCATTCAACCCGGTGCTGATGCGGTTCAACAGTCCGGACAGTTTGAGTCCGTTTGGCAAGGGTGGGGTAAATGCTTATGCGTATTGCACTGGAGATCCGGTGAACAAGGCCGATCCCTCTGGGCATTTCCCCAACGTATGGAAAGGTTTACTAAACCTTATCGGGCTAAGGACAGCTCAACGCTATAGAACACCCCTTGGAGCGTTTGAAAAGATCAAGGGAGTAAAAGTTGTCTATGCTGAAATCTTCAGCTATTTACCCGGATCGGACATGGCCTCGCTTGCTAAGACATCACGGGCCATGAAACAAGAAATCTATTCGACTACCAAGTCACCTGTCCCCCTCTTCAAACCGGAACTAGGAGAAGCCTCAATAGATAGTGTCAAATCCGCAGCACGGGGTCACATGAATGGATTCATTCCTGCTCACGCAATCCAGATGGCAAAAGCTTATCAACAAAAAAAAGACGTATTGAAGACTCTTCTTATCCGTCGCACTGAGGCGAGGGAGGATGCCTTCTTCACCGAGTTGCCGCGGCATGATAATTCAGGAAGACGACATGCGTTTTATGCACCTGACTGACTCTGCCCGCCTCGAAAACGCCGCGAGCACATAAAAGGGGCGGCATCTCACTGCCGCCTTTAATTACTACAGGCCCAACCTCACGCCGCACTAAACAACTTATGCGGATCAATCACAAACTTCTTCGGCACACCCGCATCAAACTCGCCATAACCCTTCGGCGCGTCATCCAGGCTGATCACCTGCACGCCAACGATTTCAGCAATGTTGATGCGGTCCCACATGATCGCCTGCATCAGTTGGCGGTTGTACTTCATCACTGGGGTCTGGCCGGTGTGGAAGCTGTGGGATTTGGCCCAGCCCAGGCCGAAGCGGATGCTCAGGCTGCCCATTTTTGCCGCGGCATCGACTGCGCCTGGATCTTCGGTGACGTACAGGCCAGGGATACCGATCTTGCCGGCCACGCGGACCACGCCCATCAATGAGTTGAGCACGGTGGCCGGGGCTTCGTGCTTGACGCCGTCATGGCCGTGGCCGCGGGCTTCGAAGCCGACCGCGTCGACGGCGCAGTCGACTTCCGGTTCGCCCAGCAGCGCGGCGATCTGTTCGTGCAGCGGGGTGTCCTGGGACAGGTCGGCGATTTCGAAACCCTGGGCCTTGGCGTGGGCCAGGCGGACCGGGTTGACGTCGCCGATGATCACTACCGCAGCACCCAGCAGGCGGGCGGAAGCGGCGGCGGCCAGGCCAACCGGGCCGGCGCCGGCGATGTAGACGGTGCTGCCAGGGCCGACGCCGGCGGTGACGGCACCGTGGTAGCCGG
>NZ_JBHFJB010000131.1:8053-8611 GCF_057334555.1 Pseudomonas sp. AGC41 | reverse complement strand
GGATGTCGGACAGGCAGGTCAGGTCGCGGATTTTCTCCATGGCCTTGTCGCGGTCCGGCAGTTTCAGCAGGTTGAAGTCGGCGTACGGCACCAGCACGTATTCGGCCTGGCCGCCGGTCCAGTCGCCCATGTCGACATAACCGTAGGCACCACCGGCACGGGCCGGGTTGACGGTCAGGCAGACTCCGGTGTGTTGCTCTTTGCAGGAACGGCAGCGCCCGCACGCCACGTTGAACGGCACCGAGACCAGGTCGCCGATTTTCAGATTCTCGACGTCGCTGCCCTTTTCGATCACTTCACCGGTGATCTCGTGACCCAGGACCAGGCCGGTCTGGGCAGTGGTACGGCCGCGGACCATGTGCTGGTCGGAGCCGCAGATGTTGGTGGAGACTACGCGCAGGATGACGCCGTGCTCGATCTTCCTGCCGCGCGGGTCCTGCATTTTGGGATAGTCGATTTTCTGTACTTCGACCTTGCCGTTGCCGAGATACACGACACCACGATTACCAGACATGCTTTCACCTCGCTGTTGTTTTTGTGGAACTGCGTTGCCCAGGC
>NZ_JBHFJB010000131.1:0-7967 GCF_057334555.1 Pseudomonas sp. AGC41 | reverse complement strand
GATCCTGTGGGAGCGAGCCTGCTCGCGAAGGGCTGCGAAGCGGCCCCAGGAATCTAAAGAACGACCGTACGATTGGCGTTCAGAAACACCCTTCGCTCAATGTGATACCCCACCGCCCGCGCCAACGTCAGCCCTTCGATGTCCCGCCCCTTGGCGATCAAATCTTCGGGATAGTGGCTGTGATCCACCACTTCCACGCCCTGGGCGATGATCGGGCCTTCGTCCAGGTCGTTGTTGATGTAATGCGCCGTGGCCCCCACCAGTTTCACGCCTTTGTTGTAGGCCTGGTGATACGGCTTGGCGCCCTTGAAGCCCGGCAGCAACGAGTGATGGATGTTGATGGCCTTGCCATCGAGCTTGCGGCACAGTTCCGGCGACAGCACTTGCATGTAGCGGGCAAGGATCACCAGCTCGGCGCCGGTCTCTTCGATCACCTGCCACACCTGTCGCTCCTGGGCCGGCTTGTCGTTCGGATCCAGGGGGAAATGGTAGTAGGGAATCTGGTGCCAGTCGGCGAGCGGCTTGAGGTCCGGATGGTTGGAGACCACGGCCACCACGTCCATCGACAACTGGCCGATGCGTTGGCGGTAGAGCAAGTCGTTGAGGCAGTGATCGGCCTTGGAGACCATGATCACCACTTTGGGCCGGTAGTTCGGCGGGGTCAGTTCGAAGACCATGCCGAAGGCTTGCGCCCGCTCGGCCAGGCCGGCACGGAAGCCCTGCTCGTCGAAACCGTCAGGCTGGCGAAACTCCACGCGAATGAAGAAACGTGCCGAGAGCCGGTCGTCGAAGGAGTGGTGCTCGGTGACGTAGCAGCCCTGCTCGAATAAAAAGCGGGTCACCGCATCCACCGTGCCGAGCACGCTTGGGCAGTCGGCGGTCAGGATCCATGTGTCTGGGGCGCGGCTCATTGCGGTGACTCCTGTTCAAAATTAACTGAGCGACAAAGAACCCTGTGGCGAGGGAGCTTGCTCCCGCTCGGTTGCGTAGCAACCGCCAAAAAGCGAGGGCCGCTACGCGCCCCAGCGGGAGCAAGCTCCCTCGCCACAAAAGCCGTGTCGGCTTTAGTCCTTACGCCTGCACGCTCAACCCATACTCAGCCGCCGCATCCTGCAGCCAGAGCCACCAGTAATCGGAAAAGCTGCGGCGGATCACCAGTTCCCAGGTGCCTTCAGCCGTGTGGCGGATTACCAGTTGCGACTTGGCGAACACCGTGCCCACGGCCTTGCCCACCGGGAAGTTGCTTGGGTGTACATCGTAGCTGGTGGATTTCATCAGCACGTCGCGCACGTTCGGGCCGGACAGTTCGAGGATCTGCTGGCCGCCGCTGACGTTGACGATCTGGATGTGCAGGTCGCCCAGCGCTTCGCGCAGGTTCTTCTCGGCGGCGAATTCCTCGCCGCTCGGCACTACCAGCAGCCACTCATCCGGGCCCAGCCATTGCAGGCTGGTTTCACCCTTGACGATGACGGCCAGCGCACCCGGCAATTCCAGGCCCAGGGCCTTGTGCACACCCGCGGCGAATGCCGGGTCGTGGCCATCGCCACGAAGGGTCAGGTGGCCCAGGAGCTTTTTCTCGCGCACGGTCACGCCGGCGTTCTTGCGGCCCTTGCCCACCAGGCTGGCGAGGTCGGCATGGTGCAACGACGACTCGGCCTTGGCCCCGGTGGTTGGGCGTTGTTGGTACACGTTGACTGCGGTCATATGGAGCACCTGTCTTGAATTCTTGATTCGGCCCTTGTGGGTGCTGTTCTGCCGCCTTCGCGAGCAGGCTCGCTCCCACAAGGGTTATGCGGTCTCCTGTGGGAGCGAGCCTGCTCGCGAAGCAGACGACGCAGAACAACTGCTCCCACCAGGACCTCAAGCCGTTAAACGTTCTGCCGATCGCCCTTCGGATCGAAGAACACCGAAGAAACGATCTCTGCCTCGATCACCCGGCCATCAGCCAACGGCGCGAAGACCCGTTCGCCGAGGCGCTTCAGGCCGCCCTTGACCACACCCATCGCAAACGAATAACCCAGGGAGTTATGCGCATAGCTGGAGGTGACGTGGCCGACCATCGACATCGGGATCGCCTGCTTCGGGTTGAACACCAGCTGCGCGCCTTCCGGCAGCCAGACATTCGGGTCGATCGGCTTGAGGCCCACCAGTTGCTTGCGTTCTTCACGCACGCAGTCTTCGCGATTCATCCCACGCCAGCCGATCCACGAGAACGGCTTGGTCCGGCCGACGCACCAGCCCATGTTCAGGTCGTCCGGGGTCATCGAGCCATCGGTGTCCTGGCCGACGATGATGAAGCCCTTCTCGGCCCGCAACACGTGCATGGTCTCGGTGCCATACGGGGTCAGGTTGTACTTCTTGCCGGCCTCGACGATCTGTTCGAGCACGCCCATGGCGTAGTCGGCCTGCACGTTGATTTCGTACGACAGTTCACCGGTGAACGAGATCCGGAATACCCGCGCCGGCACGCCGCCTACCAGACCTTCCTTCCAGGTCATGAACGGGAAGGCGTCCTTGTCCAGGTCGATATCGGTGACGTCGCCGAGCAGCTTGCGGCTGTTGGGACCCGACAGGGTCATGGTCGCCCAGTGGTCGGTGACCGAGGTGAAGTAAACCTTCAGGTCCGGCCATTCGGTCTGGTGATAGATCTCCAGCCATTGCAGTACGCGCGCCGCGCCGCCAGTGGTGGTGGTCATCAGGAAGTGGTTGTCCGCCAGGCAGGCCGTCACGCCGTCATCGAAGACCATGCCGTCTTCCTTGCACATCAGGCCGTAGCGGGCCTTGCCCACGTCGAGCTTGGTCCAGGCGTTGGTGTAGACGCGGTTGAGGAACTCGCGGGCGTCCGGGCCCTGGATGTCGATCTTGCCCAGGGTCGAGGCGTCCAGCAGGCCGACGCTGTCGCGCACCGCCTTGCATTCGCGCTTGACCGCGGCATGCAGGTCTTCGCCGTTCTTCGGGAAGTACCACGGGCGCTTCCACTGGCCGACGTCTTCGAACTCGGCACCGTTCTTCACATGCCAGGCATGCAGCGCGGTGAAACGCACCGGCTCGAAGATGTGCCCGCAGTGCCGACCGGCCACCGCGCCAAAGGTCACCGGCGTGTAGTTCGGACGGAACATGGTGGTGCCCATCTGCGGAATGCTCACGTTCAGCGAGCGGGCCGCGATGGCCAGGCCGTTGACGTTGCCGAGCTTGCCCTGGTCGGTGCCGAAGCCCAGTGCGGTGTAGCGCTTGACGTGTTCCACCGATTCGAAGCCCTCGCGGGTGGCGAGTTCGATGGCGGCGGCGGTGACGTCGTTCTGCAGGTCGACGAATTGCTTCGGCGCCCGTGCGGTGGTTTTTTCATGAGGTACCTGGAACAGCGCCAGGGTCGGTTCTTCGTGACGGCTCAGGGCCTTGGGCAATACGCCCTCCACGGCTTTGAAACCGGCTTCGCTGGCCGCGCGCACACCGCCTTCAAAACCGTCGGCCAAGGAATCGCCGAGACCATAGACGCCATTCACACCGCCGACGCAAACGCGTTTCTGCGGCGCTTCGCCCGGTACGAAACCGAGGATGTCTTCACGCCAGATCGGCTTGCCGCCCAAATGCGAAGCCAGGTGCACCACCGGGCTGTAGCCGCCGGAGCTGGCCACCAGGTCGCAGTCCAGCCATTCGCCGGGGCTGGTGACTTTGTGGGCACGGACGTCGATCGCGGCAACCCGTGCGCCGGTGACACGCTTGCTGCCACGGGCCTCGATCACGGCGCTGCCGGTGAGGATGCGGATGCCCTTGGCGCGGGCTTCTTCCACCAGCGCGCCACGCGGATTGCTGCGCGCATCGGCGACAGCCACCACTTGCAGGCCGGCGTCGAACCAGTCCAGCGCCACGCGATAAGCGTGGTCGTTGTTGGTGCTCAGGACCAACTTTTTGCCCGGCGCCACGCCGAATCGGCGGATGTAAGTGGAAACCGCGCCAGCCAGCATGTTGCCCGGCACGTCGTTATTACCGTAGACCAGCGGACGCTCGCAGGCGCCGGTGGCCAACACTACGCGCTTGGCGCGGACCCGGTTGATGCGTTGGCGAGCCTGGCCGATCGGCGCGCGATCACCCAAGTGATCGGTGAGGCGCTCGTGGATGGTCAGGAAGTTGTGGTCGTGGTAACCGTTGACCGTGGCGCGAGGCAGCAACACCACCTCGGGCATTGAGCGCAGCTCAGCCACCGCCGCCGCGACCCATTCGGTCGCCGGTTTGCCGTCCAGGCTCTCGCGGGAGTCGAGCAGGCTGCCGCCGAACTCTTCCTGCTCATCGGCGAGGATCACTCGCGCACCGCTGCGGGCCGCGGCCAATGCAGCGGCCAGGCCGGCAGGGCCAGCGCCGACGATCAGCACGTCGCAGTGACGGTTCATGTAGTCGTAGGTGTCCGGATCGTTCTCGGTCGGCGAGCGACCCAGGCCTGCGGCCTTGCGGATGTACTTTTCGTAAGTCATCCAGAACGATTGCGGGTACATGAAGGTTTTGTAGTAGAAGCCCGGCGGCATCAGCTTGCCGCCGACCTTGCCGAGAATCCCCATCATGTCGTTGTTGACGTTCGGCCAGCCGTTGGTGCTGGTGGCGACCAGTCCCTGATACAGCGCCTGTTGCGTGGCGCGCACGTTCGGGATCTGCGTGGCTTCGGTGGCGCCGATCTGCAGCACCGCGTTCGGCTCTTCGGCACCGGCGGCAAAGATGCCGCGCGGCCGGGAATACTTGAAGCTGCGGCCGATGATGTCGACACCGTTGGCCAGCAGCGCGGCGGCCAGGGAATCGCCCTCGAAGCCTTTGTAGCTCTGGCCGTTGAAGGTGAATGTCAGCACTTTGTTGCGGTCGATCCGTCCGCCGTTGGACAGGCGATTGATCTGGCTCATACCTTCTCTCCCAGAGCCTGTGCGGCCGCTTTCGGACTGTCAGCCTTGTCGGTGAACTGCGGCTTTTCGCCGATCTTGTAGGTTTCGAGAATCTCGTAGGTCACGGTGTCACGGGTCGCGTTGAAGTACTGGCGGCAACCGGCGACGTGATCCCACAGTTCATGGTGCAATCCGCGCGGGTTGTCACGGAAGAACATGTAGTCGCCCCACTGCTCGTCGGTGCAGGCGTTCGGATCCAGCGGACGTGGGATGTGCGCCTGGCCGGATGCATGGAATTCCTCTTCGGAGCGCAGTTCGCCGCAGTGAGGACAGAAGATATGCAACATGGGGATTTCTCCTGTTAGTGGGCGACGGCAGCAGCGCCGTGTTCGTCAATGAGTGCGCCGTTGTGGAAACGGTCGATGGAAAACGGCGCGGCCAGCGGGTGCATTTCACCCTTGGCCAGGCTCGCGGCAAACACGTTGCCCGAGCCAGGTGTGGCCTTGAAGCCACCGGTGCCCCAACCGCAGTTGAAGAACATGTTCGGCACCGGGGTCTTGGAGATGATCGGGCAGGCGTCCGGCGTGGTGTCGACGATGCCGCCCCACTGGCGGTTCATGCGCACGCGGGACAACACCGGGAACATCTCGACGATGGCCTGGATGGTGTGCTCGATCACCGGGTACGAACCACGCTGGCCGTAGCCGTTGTAGCCGTCGATACCGGCGCCGATCACCAGATCGCCCTTGTCGGACTGGCTGATGTAGCCGTGCACGGCGTTGGACATGATCACGCTGTCGATGATCGGCTTGATCGGCTCCGATACCAGCGCTTGCAGCGGATGGGACTCGACCGGCAGGCGGAAACCGGCAAGCTTGGCCATGTGCCCGGAGTTACCGGCGGTTACCACGCCGACGCGCTTGGCGCCGATGAAGCCTTTGTTGGTTTCGACGCCGATGCACACGCCGTTTTCCTTGCGGAAACCGATGACTTCGGTCTGCTGGATCAGGTCCACGCCCAACGCATCCGCCGCCCGGGCAAAGCCCCAGGCCACGGCATCGTGACGGGCCACGCCGCCGCGACGCTGGACGGTGGCGCCCATCACTGGGTAGCGGGTGTTCTTCGAGCAGTCCAGGTACGGGATCTCGTCGGCCACTTGCTTGGCGTTGAGCAGCTCGCCATCCACGCCGTTGAGGCGGTTGGCGCTGACGCGGCGCTCGGAATCACGGATGTCCTGCAAGGTGTGGCACAGATTGTAGACGCCACGCTGGGAGAACATCACGTTGTAGTTCAGGTCCTGGGACAGGCCTTCCCAGAGTTTCATCGCGTGTTCGTACAGGTGGGCCGATTCGTCCCACAGGTAGTTGGAGCGCACGATGGTGGTGTTGCGCGCGGTGTTACCGCCACCCAGCCAGCCCTTCTCGACCACGGCCACGTTGGTGATGCCGTGCTGCTTGGCCAGGTAGTAGGCGGTCGCCAGGCCATGCCCGCCGCCGCCGACGATGACCACGTCGTAGACCTTCTTCGGGGTCGGCGTGCGCCACATCCGCTGCCAGTTTTCGTGATGGCTGAGTGAGTGTTTGAAGAGGCCGAAGCCAGAATAGCGTTGCATAGTCATTACTCCAGAACCGACTCAGCGATAAACCGGGAAGTCTGCGCACAGGGCCGCCACTTGCTGCGCGACATTGGCCTCGACATCGGCGTCGCCGAGGTTGTCGAGGATGTCGCAGATCCAGCCGGCCAGCGTCACGCATTGGGTCACCTTGAAGCCGCGGGTGGTCACCGCCGGCGTACCGATGCGCAGGCCCGAGGTCACGAACGGCGATTGCGGGTCGTTCGGCACGGCGTTCTTGTTGACGGTGATGTGGGCGCGGCCCAGGGCGGCATCGGCATCCTTGCCGGTCAGGCCCTGGCGGATCAGGCTGACCAGGAACAGGTGGTTGTCGGTGCCGCCGGACACTACATCGTAGCCGCGCTTGATGAATACGCCCGCCATGGCCTGGGCGTTGTCGATCACTTGCTGCTGGTAAGCCTTGAAGCCCGGCTCCGCCGCTTCCTTGAAGCACACCGCCTTGCCAGCGATGACGTGCATCAGCGGGCCGCCCTGGGCGCCGGGGAACACCGCGGCGTTGAGCTTTTTCTCGATCTCTTCGTTGGCCTTCGCCAGGATCAGGCCGCCGCGTGGGCCGCGCAGGGTCTTGTGGGTGGTGGTGGTGACCACGTCGGCGTACGGCAGCGGGTTCGGGTACAAGCCGGCGGCAACCAGGCCGGCGACGTGGGCCATGTCGACGAACAGCAGCGCACCGACCTTGTCGGCGATCTGGCGGAAGCGTGGGAAATCCAGGGTCTTGGAGTAGGCAGAAAAACCGGCCACGATCATCTTCGGCTTGCACTCCACCGCCAGGCGCTCGACTTCGTCGTAGTCGATCAGGCCCGTGGTGGTGTCGATGCCGTATTGCACCGCGTTGTACAGCTTGCCCGAGGACGACACCTTGGCACCGTGGGTCAGGTGACCGCCGTGGGCCAGGCTCATGCCGAGGATGGTGTCGCCGGCTTGCAGCAAGGCCAGGTACACGGCGCTGTTGGCCGATGAACCGGAATGCGGCTGGACGTTGGCGTAATCGGCGCCGAACAGTTGTTTGGCGCGCTCGATGGCCAGGGCTTCGACCTTGTCGACGTGCTCGCAGCCACCGTAATAGCGCTTGCCCGGGTAACCTTCGGCGTACTTGTTGGTCAGGCCGCTGCCCTGGGCCTGCATCACGCGCTTGCTGGTGTAGTTCTCCGACGCGATCAGTTCGATGTGATCTTCCTGGCGTTGCTCCTCGGCATTCATCGCCGCCAGCAGTGCATCGTCGTAACCCTGGATCTGGTCTTGCTTGCTGAACATCGCGTCTCTCCCAGCGGCGGCAGTGCGCCTTTCGTCTCGGTGAGGCACGGACCGTTTCGGTCGTGCCCTTTGGATGCGATGGTATGGCCGGCGCAGGCAGGTCAAATGCCTATGGACGCCACGCAAAGGTGCGTTTACGACATGGGATCAAATGGAATGGAGCACCGGTCCCTGTGGCGAGGGAGCTTGCTCCCGCTGGGCTACGAAGTAGCCCC
>NZ_JBHFJB010000130.1:7500-21459 GCF_057334555.1 Pseudomonas sp. AGC41 | reverse complement strand
CCCACAAGGGACTTTCAGTAGGTCCGGGATCCTGGGGCGCCCCCGATCAGAGTGTGGGAGCGAGCCTGCTCGCGAAAGCGGTGTGTCAGCTGGCATTGATGTTGAATGTGCCGACGCCTTCGCGAGCAGGCTCGCTCCCCCAGGGGACTGTTGTCAGCCTTTCGTCAGTGCCGTGACGACCAGCCCCACGTTGTTTTCCAGCTCCGCCACCGGATCGGCACCGTCGGTGCTCAGTACCAGCAATTGGCTACTGCTTTGGGCGATGGCCGCCTTCACAGCTTCCGGCGGCTGTCGATGATGCAGCACCAACGCGACATCATTCTCCTTGAGCGTGGCGGTCAGCTGCTTCAGGGCTTCGGCTGTCCATTCGGCGTCGGGGCGGGCATCGGTGCTGATGCCATCCAGATTCAATCCACTGATCAGGTAACCAAAGTGCTCGCTCAGGCTGACCACGCTCAGGTTGTCGGCGCTGGCGAGGCGCTTTTCGCTGTCGGCGCTGAGCTTGAGCAGGCGCTGCTTGAGTGCCGCCAGGTTGGCATCGATTTTCGCTTTGTCCGCCGGGACGAGGCGCACCAGATCAGCAGCGATCACGTCGGCCATCCGCCCCAGATTGTGGCTGGCCATCCACGGCTGGCTCGCCAGGCCGTCAGTCATGCCCGATTGTATGGCGATGCCGGGCAGGGCGCCGTCCACCGGACGAGCAGCGTCGATTTCAACGATACGGATATTGCTGCGTCGGGCCATGGGGTACAGCGGATCGTCCGGCCAGAGCGAACGCAGCCCGATCACCGCGTCGGCCTCGCCGGCCAGCTTGCTCAGGGCCGGGGCGCCACGGCCACTGAAATAGGCGCTTTGCCGGGTGCCGGGAAGATTGTCCGGAGCGGCCCGGGCCAGGCTGACGTCGGTGCCCTTGAGCAAGGCCTCGCCCAATCCGTAGGTAACAGGCAGCGAGGCCAGTAGCTGGATTTTTTCGGCGGCCATCGACGAGGTGATCACTGCGCCGCCAAGGGCCAGAGCCAAGGCCAGTTGTCGTAATGAAAAAACCATTTATCCAAGATTCCCTTTCAGATGGGGGACGACGCCACGGGCGATGGCGCTCAGGGCGAAGGCGATGCCGGCCACCAGAATGATCGCGGCACCGGACGGGATCGGCAGGTCGAAAACGATCGGCGCCAGGATCCCGCATAAAGTACTGACGGTGGCGATCAGCACCGAACACCAGAAAAAACCTTTCAACGATTGGCTGAGCAAACGCGCGGCCGCGGCCGGAATCACCAGCAACGCACCCACCAGGATCGCGCCGATGACTTTCACCGCCGCCACAGTGATCAGCGTCACCAGGACCACGAACAGATAGTCCAGCGTCTTGACCGCTACCCCGCGTACCGCTGCCAGCTGCGGGTTGAAGCTGGCGAGCATGATCCGGTTGTACAGCGGCAGCGCCAGCGCCATCACCAGCGAACCGACCACCGCCAGCACCGCCAGATCATTGCCGTTGACCGTCAGCACCGAGCCGAACAGCACGTTTTCCAGGATGTGCACGTTGATCTTGCCCGCCAGGATCAGCAGCAGGCTCGCGCCCAGGGCCAGGGACACCGAGAGGAATACGCCGATCAACGTATCCGGGGCCAGGCCGGTGCGGTTGCGCAGGTAATTGAGCAGGATGCCGAACAGCAGGCAGTAGCCGAACAGGCTGCCATAGGGCCCGGTGTAGGGTTCGCCGAGCAGGATGCCGACGGCGACGCCGGTCAGGGCCGCATGGCCCACCGCTTCGGAGAAAAACGCAAAGCGCTTGACCACTACCAGCGTGCCGAGGCCGCCCAGCACCGGACCGATCAACAGCCCGGCCAGCAAGGCGTTGACCACAAAACCATAGGCCAGTGCCTCGGGCAGGTAACCGGAGGAGGCCCAACCCTGGACCATCAGGCGGAAGGCTTCATAACTCATCAGACGGCGCTCCCGTTGGCACGTGGATGGGTCGAAAACAGCGTCAGCAGCCGTTCCGGGGTCAGGGTCTGGCGCGGCGGGCCGTCGAACAACACCCGTCGATTCAGCCCGGTGACCTGATCGGCCAGGCGCCCGACGGCTTCCAGGTCGTGCTCGATCCAGAGCACGGTAATGCCGGCCTGGCGCCAGTCCTGCAGCAAGCGTTCGAACACCTGGATGCCGGCTTCGTCCAAAGCCGACATGGGTTCATCCAGTACCAGCAGTTGCGGCGGCGGAATCAATCCCTGGGCCAGCAATACCCGCTGGCGCTCGCCGCCGGACAGCGCGCCCATGCGTCGCTTGCGCTTGTCCTGCATGCCGACCCGCTCGAGGGCTTGGCCGATGGCGCCAGCATTATGCTTGCTCACACCGAGGAAGGCCGGGCGCCGCTGACACATGGCCGCCATGAAGTCGTCCACCGTCATGGGCAGGCCCCGGTCGAACTCCAGCGCCTGGGGCACGTAGCCGATGACGCCGGGCTCGCCCGGCCATTGCAGGCTCAAGCGGCCCTGGTGCGGCATCTGTCCAAGCAAAGTCTTGATCAGCGAACTCTTGCCGCCGCCGTTGGGGCCGACCAGTGCATGGATGCTGCCGGCTTGTACCTGAAAGGCCACATTGTCGAGAATCGCGGTGCGCCCAAGATTCAGGCTGATGTCGGCGAACTCGATCATCGGGCCGGCATGTTGCTGGATGATGGGTTCCTGAGCCGTCATGCGCCGGACTCCTGGATCGCCCGGACCACGGTGTCGAGGTTGCCGGTCATTTCCTTTTCGTATTTCTCGGCGCTGTAGTCGCCGTAGGAAATGTGCGACAGCGGGTACAGCTTCACCCCCGATTCACGCTGGATGGTGTCGACGTAGGTGGATGGGAAATCCATCTCCGAGAAGATCACCTTCACGTCCAGCTCACGCAGCTGGTCGATGGTCTTTTTCAACTGGCTGGGGCTTGGCTCGATGCCATGGGCCGGTTCGACCACGGCAGTCACTTCCAGGCCGAATTCGCGCAGCAGGTAATCGTAGGCGGCGTGTACCGTGGCGACCCGCAGCTCGGCGTTGGGCGCCTGGGTCAGCTTGGCCAGGGCGGCGGCGCGCATCTGCCGCAGGCGCTTGCCGTAGGCCCGGGCGTTCTGCGTGTAGGTCTTGGCGTTGTCCGGGTCGAGCTTGCCCAGTTCCCGGGCGATGTTGTTGACCTGGGCAATGGAGGCGCTGATGGACAGGAACGTATGCGGATTGACGACTTTGCCCGCGCCCCGCGCCGCGGTTCCGGTGGCGGCGAGCAAGGGAACGTTTTCGTTGGCCTCGATCACCTTAACGTCCGGGGTTTCGCTGGCGGCGATCATGCGGTCGGCGAAATCGTCGTGACCCACGCCGTTGAGCACGATCACATCGAGCCCGCCGATGCGTTTGATGTCCTCGGCGCGGGGTTCATAGGCGTGAGGGTTGAAGCCGGCCGGGATCAACGGCACCACCTCGGCCTTGTCGCCGACGATGTTGGCTACGTAGCTGTAATAAGGGTGCAGGGTGATGCCGATGCGCAGGCGCTTGGCCGTTTCGGCGCTGGCCATGGGAGTGAACAGGCAGGCGAGCAGGCCAATCAGCAGCAGGCGCAGCAAGGGGCGGCGTGAAGGTGCAATAGACATGGGCAAGCGGTCTTCTCTGGAATGAGGGCGTGGGGTCAATGCCGATGCTGGCGGGTTACGCCAGCGTCGAATTGCGCGACGATCTGTTGCCAGCCGGCAGCGGACAAAGCGGCATCGTCCAACGCGATAGGGGCAGTGGGAGGGTGGCCGCGGTTTAGCCAGATGTCCGGGGACGCGTCGGGCACTTCGCTGATGCGCATCAGAAAGGAGCCTGCGACGGACGGATTGGCGCTCGCGCCGAAGTAGGCTCGCGCCTCCAGCAATTGCCAGGCATGGCCGCCGCGGCTGACCGAGCTGGCGTCCTGGGCGAACGGGGCGAAGCCTTCATCGGCCAGGGCTTGCGGACCGGGGAGGGCCTGCTCGCTTTCGCGCAGGATCCGGATCTCATCCAGGGTGACCCGCAGGTCGGCATAAATGCCTTGCTCGGCGGCGCTGAGGTCGCGGCGTGCGTCCAACTGATGGTCGTCCAGGTGGGCGACATCCCGGGTTTCCCCATGCCAGGCCACGACCGAACCGGCGCCCAGCAGGATAATCAGGCACAGCAGCAACACATAAAGGGTTTCGTGGCCGGCACCGGCGGGGCGGATGACCTGGGTGGTGGGTGCGCTCATGGGGCCTCGATGTCGGCTTGGTCGATTTCCACAACGTGGCCGGGGCCGGCGTCGAAAAGTACGTAGAACTCGGCGTTGGGTTTCTTGAAGGTCAACGTCGAGTCGGCGCCGAGCTTGCCGGGGACCAGGATGGTTTCGTCGTAGCCGATCACGTCCAGCGTCACTCCGGGGGCGCCGCTGCCGTCGGAAAAACCGCCTGTACACTGGATCTGTTCAGCGTCGATAGCCTTGCATTCGCACATCGGATTGTGGGCCAGGGCGCTGGTGCTCAAGCCTGCGCAGAGTAGCAGCGCCAGGCTGTTGAAAGAGGCGCGGAGGTTCATGGTCGGGCTCCTTGGGATTGCAACCAGGCGACGGTGGCCGGGGAGGCCTGGCTCAGGGGGATGGAAGCTTGATGCATCGAACCGTCCCAGCCTTCGAGGGTGATCCACAGTTCGGCGTCTGGCTGGGTCTTTTTCGGCACCGGCAACAGGGCGCCCATGCGATAGGGCGAACCGAAGAAAATCACCCCGGCGGCCCGCAGGCTGCGAGGCTTGCCGATGCGCAGATAGGTGGCTTTAACCTCGCTGATGCAGCGCTGGCACAGGGCGGCGTTGAAGTGTTTCATCGGCCCGGCGGGCCCCTGGGTACGTGGCGCTTCGTTACGAAACTCCGCCAGGCGCAAGCTCCAGGGACCTACCTGGACTTCGCCGACTTCCCGCTCGCCAAGCCCGCCGTCGCCTCGGAACAACGCGGCCTCCGACAAATACTTGGGCATGAAGCCCAGGGGAATCAGCAGCAATAGCACGTTGAGATGGAAACGCCATTTATGCCAGAACTGGCCCAGGCGTGACGCAGACGTTGTCGTAGTGGACGGGTTCACAGGCTGCCCTCCGGTGAGTCACGGTGCAGCGACGGCTGCAGTTGGGGCGTGGTCTGAGCTGGCCGCGCGGGTTTCTGATTGCGCTTGAGGGCGTTGGCGGTCGCGAGGGCCGTGCGTTTGGTCCAGATCAGCAAACCGCTGAGGACCATCATGCTCAGCACCAGTCCGAAGAAAAACCAGATGAGCTTGATCCAGATGCCACCGAAATCCCCGGTGTGTAGCGGGCGCATGGATTCGGTCACGAACTCCAGCGCCGTGCGGTCCGACAACAAGCGGGACGCGTCGACATCACCGTTGTAGGGATTGATGGTCGCCGTCTGGAACATCAGCGGATACCAGCCGCGTCCACCGACTTCCAGATGGCTGTAGGCATTGCCCGGCAGACTGACGAAGCTCGCTTCCAGGCCCGGAATTCGCTGCTGGGCAATTTCAATGGCACGGTCCAGGTTCAGTAGCGGCGGTGGCGTACCACCCGTCGACAGCGGAACGTTTTCACGGGCCACTACAGGGACGACCGGAGCGCTGGAGATGGAAATTCCGTTATCGAACAGCGTGGCTTCGATCAGGAACCAGGTGCCGGTAATGGAAATGACGGCAATGAACCAGATTGACCAGATGCCACTGAGCCGATGGAAGTCACCCCAGAAAATGCGAGCCCCGTGGCGAATACGCAGGGTCGGGCTGAAGAATCCTTTCCAGAAACGTTTATAGACGACCAGCCCGGTCACCAACGACGCGAGCATCGGCAGGCCGAGCAAGGACACCAGGTACCAGCCCCAGCTGTAGCCGTTGGTGAACGGCACCAGCCACCAGCCATGCAATGCACGGGTGAACCCCTTGAAGTTGAATGCCGGTGCCGATCCCTGGATGACCCCGCTATAAGGATTGACGTACACCGTGTCGGGGCGACCGTCGGGGTAGGTGACCTTGACCTCCAGGGCGAAGTGCGACTCGTCCGGACGCACGATGTTTTGCACCTGGGTCAGTGGCTGGGCTTGCTTGATGGCGGCAACGACCTGGTCGTAGCTGAGCAACGGGACATGGTCGGCGGGCTTGCTGGCGCGCATTTCCGGATTGACCAGCCAGACGATCTCCTGGCTGACCACCGCCAGGGTACCGGTGACGCAAACGATCAGAACAAAAAACCAGATGGGCAGTGCCAGCCAGCTGTGAATCAGGAACCAGAGTTTGGAGCGGGACTTCTTCGACATGATTGAGCGTCTTGATTCGATGAAAGGTTCCGTGTCGCGGGCTTCGCAACACCATGAACCCTGGAAAAGCCGGCCGTGGCTTTTGCCGACGCGGCCTGCTGCATCTAATTAAGACGAACGAGCAGCCGGAATCCTGAAAGGGAAGATGAAAGAAAATGTTTCGCGTTCTCGAACGGGTGCCCGGTCTTATCGTGGCGAGGGAGCTTGCTCCCGCTGGGGCGCGCAGCGGCCCCAAGCATCTTCCAGGTAACCACGGCGGGACTCATAGGCCGACGAACGTCTCACGGTTCCAGCAAATGCGCCCCTGGCCCACGCTTGCCGAGCACATCTCCCTGGTTGCGCAGCGGGCAATGTTCCATCGACAGGCAACCGCAGCCGATACAACCGTTGAGCCGGTCTCGCAATGCAACCAGTTGGTTGATCCGCTCATCCAGATTGCGGCTCCACTGCGCTGACAGGGTCTTCCAGTCGGAGGCCGTGGGCGCACGGTGGTCCGGCAGGTTTTTCAGTGCCTCGCCGATTTCCGCCAGGGGAATACCCAGGCGCTGGGCGACTTTGATCAGCGCCACGCGCCGCAGGACTTCCCGAGGGTAACGACGTTGGTTGCCCGGGTTGCGCGTGCTTTTGATCAGGCCCTTGGTTTCATAGAAGTGCAGCGCGGTGACCGCCACGCCGCTGCGGGCGGCCACTTGGCCGACGGTCAGTTCCTTGTGAATGTTTATGGATGTCGTCACTGAATCACCGCTTGACCTTGACTTAACTGGAGGTTTTACCCTGCAGGCCTTCGGATCGCAAGATCCGCCTTACCTGAACGGGGAACTCTTCATGCAATCGCCAAGTGGTCATCGCAGCTTCACGCAGTTGATCGAATTCGACATCGAGCCTCAGTGGCAGCAGACGCTGGTCAACGCCCTGGCAGCGCAGACCGAGCGCCTGGCTCGTGATCATTCGGGTTTCCTCAATGCCAGTATCCAAGTCAGCGATGACGGGTGTCGGGTGCTTAATTACCTGCAATGGCAAACCCGCGAGGCGGGTGAAGCGGCGTTCCGCAGCGTTGAGGATGGTGAGGAAAGTTTCTGGCAGTTCATCCAGGCGCATCGGGCCAAAGCGGTGACGTTTGGCTCGTTCCAGGTGCTGCGCAACATCGAGCGCAGCCTGGACGATGCGTTGCATTGCCCGTTGGTCAACCAAGCGCAACGGGAGATCCGAGAAGACGATACCCACTATCAAAAGCGTTGATTTCTGCCGTTCCGTGCCGGCGGGTAGCCTTTGTTCATCGCCCAACTGAACATCGGACACCCGCCATGAATCGTATCCTTGCTGTCTTGCTGCTGTTGACTGTCACCGTATTGAGCGGTTGCGCTTCGTCGTCCCCGGAGCTGCGTCCTTACACCGCCGAGGAATCCCGTGAGCTGGCCCTCGAAGCCTTGAATCGCCGGGGGCTTTCGTTTGATGAGTACCATGCGAAGAAAGCCGAATTGCTCGGTCCTTCGCAGAAAAACGTCGGTTTCGACGAGCGCGGCGAGATGAGCGCCGAGCAGACAGTCCAGGCACCGGGCCGGTCGAGCTGAGACTGTACCGCCAGAAGTTTCGCCTAACTGTCCATGGGTTTGCGCCGGGACGTGGGGTAGGGTCATCTCCTGACTGACCCGACGGATTGATCTGCCATGACCCTCTCGCTTGACCTGCTGCTGGGCTTCGCCCTGTTTGCCCTGGTGACCTCGATAACGCCCGGCCCCAACAACACCATGTTGCTGGCCTCGGGTGTGAATTTCGGCTTCAACCGGACCATCCCGCACATGCTCGGCATCACTTGCGGCTTCTTTTCCCTGGTGCTGGCGGTGGGCCTTGGGCTGGGCGCGGTGTTCCAGACATATCCGCTGCTCTACACCGTGCTGCGCTACGTCGGTGCGGCATACTTGGTATACCTGGCTTGGAAAATCGCCCATTCCGGTCCGGTCTCGGACGGTGGCGCGGGTGAGAACAAACCGATCAGCTACTGGGGCGCAGCAGCGTTCCAATGGGTCAACCCAAAGGCCTGGATCATGGCCATCGGCGCCATCAGCACCTACACGCCGCTACAGGGTTACTTTTTCAACGTGGTGGTGATCGCGGCGGTGTTTGCGCTCATCAACCTGCCCAGCGTCAGCCTGTGGGTAGTCTGCGGCAGCCTGCTGCGCAACTTGTTGCAGGATCGCCGGTGGCTCCGTGTGTTCAACTGGGGCATGGCGCTGCTGTTGGTCGCATCGCTGTATCCGTTGTTGCTCGAAAGCATGAGTTAAGGGCTGAGCTTCAACGCGATGCCTGCTAAGCTCGCTGTTTCAGGAGCGTTCCTACGCACTTTTAAATGAAGTCCGACTTCTTTTAAGGTCTTGATCAGTTAAAGCTATGTCTCGAACCCAACGAGGGCATCTGGTCTTGGAACAGATTCTGCGAGCTTCCTTATGAATAAGCGTCCTTTGTATTTTGATTACGCCGCCACTACCCCAGTGGATGAGCGGGTGATCCAGGTCATGGTCCAATGCCTGGGTTTCGACGGTAACTTCGGTAACCCGGCCTCCAGCTCCCATGCCTTCGGCCAGGCGGCTCGGCGTTCCGTGGAATTGGCGCGCCAGCAGGTGGCCCGATTGGTGGGGGCTCAGGCCGGACAAATCGTCTGGACTTCCGGCGCCACCGAATCCAATAACCTGGCCCTCAAGGGCGTGGCCCAGGCGCGTGAAGCGCGTGGCGGCCACGTCATTACCAGCCTGATCGAACACAAGGCCGTTCTCGATACGGTCAGGCAACTCGAGGAAAGTGGCGTCGCGGTAACCTGGCTGGCGCCGGACGCCGATGGCCTGATCGAACCACAAGCGGTTCGCGAGGCGCTGCGCGAAGATACCTTCCTGGTGTCGCTGATGCTGGTCAATAACGAATTGGGCACCGTCAATGACGCCATCGCCATTGGCGAGATCGTTCGGGAGCATGGCGCGTTGTTTCATATGGACGCGGCCCAGGGTGCGGGAAAAGTGAGCATCGACCTGGCCCGGTGGCCGGTGGATCTGATGTCGTTTTCCGCACACAAGATCTACGGCCCCAAGGGGATCGGCGCACTTTACGTCGGTGATCGCGCGCGCCCGCGGCTGTCAGCCCAGATCCATGGCGGCGGTCATGAAGGTGGCTTGCGCTCCGGGACCTTGGCGACCCATCAGATTGCCGCGATGGGCGCGGCATTCGAGCTGACGGCGCAGTCCTTTGATGAGGAACTCGCCGACATCGCCCGGTTGCGCAATCGTTTGCTTGAACCTTTGCTGGCGTTGCCCGGTGTGTGTATGAATGGCAGTGCCAACTGTCGCATTCCCCATACGGTGAGCCTGACGTTCAACGAAGGTGAGTTCAACCCGGCGACGCTGGGCGCATCGATGGCATTCTCCGCGACCTCGGCTTGCAACTCGGCGCAAAACACCCCATCCCACGTGTTGGTCGCCCTTGGGCATGATGCACGCGCGGCCGGGCGGACCATTCGTTTGAGCCTGGGCCGCTTTACCACCGAACAGGATATAGATGAGGCGGTGCGATTGATCAAGGCCGCCTGCGTTGCCGCACCGGCCTTCTGGGCGGCAACCCCCTGAGCCGAACGCATTCGGCATCGAACAATAAAATTGATTAGCAGGAGTGATGATGAGTACCCAGCCTTCGACCCCGGGACAGGTTCCCCAGCGCCTGGCCCGAATTCGCCAATTGATGAGCCAGGAGGGCATCCATGCGCTGTTGGTGCCTTCCGCCGACCCGCATCTTTCGGAGTATCTACCGGGGTACTGGCAAGGGCGCCAATGGTTGTCCGGGTTCCATGGCTCGGTCGGCACATTGATCGTGACCGCGGATTTCGCCGGGGTCTGGGCGGACAGTCGTTACTGGGAACAAGCCACCAGGGAACTGGAAGGCAGCGGCATCGAGCTGGTCAAGCTCATCCCCGGACAGCCCGGGCCGTTGGACTGGCTGGCTGAAAATACGCCTGAAGCTGGTGTGGTTGCGGTCGACGGGGCGGTCATGGCGGTGGCATCCGCGCGGACCCTGAGCAGCAAGTTGCAAGAGCGTGGCGCACGGCTGCGTACCGACATCGATCTGCTCGCACAAGCCTGGACCGATCGTCCGAGCCTGCCGAATCAACCGGTCTACGCGCATTTGCCGCCGCAAGCCACGACCGGTCGTGTCGAGAAAATTGCCCAGTTGCGCGAAGCCCTGAAGGAGCGTGCCGCGGACTGGCATTTCATCGCCACCCTGGACGACATCGCCTGGCTGTTCAACCTGCGCGGCGCGGATGTGTCATTCAATCCGGTATTCGTCTCCTTTGCCCTGATCAGCCAGCAACAGGCGACACTGTTTGTGGATTTGAACAAGGTCGACGCTGCGCTGCGTTCCGCTCTCGAGCAGGATGGCGTAACACTGCGCGACTACAGGGAAGCGGCCACTGCATTGCGTGAAGTGCCGAGCGGCGCCAGCCTGCAGGTCGACCCAGCGCGGGTCACGGTCGGCTTGCTGGACAATCTGGACAGCGGCGTGAAACTCGTCGAAGGGCTCAACCCCACGACGCTGGCCAAATCGCGCAAAAGCCCGGCCGATGCCGAGCACATCCGTCGAGCCATGGAGCAGGACGGAGCGGCGCTCTGCGAATTTTTTGCCTGGCTGGAAAGTGCCTGGGGCCATGAGCGCATCACCGAACTGACCATCGATGAGCACCTGACCGCAGCGCGCAAGCGCCGGCCGGAGTTCGTTTCCTTGAGCTTCAACACCATCGCAGCGTTCAATGCCAATGGCGCGATGCCTCATTATCACGCCACGGAAGAAGCGCATGCGGTCATCGAGGGCGATGGCCTGCTGTTGATCGATTCGGGCGGCCAGTACCTTGGCGGAACCACCGATATCACCCGCATGGTGCCGGTCGGGACACCGACGTCGGAGCAGAAGCGTGACTGTACCCGCGTGCTCAAAGGCGTGATTGCCTTGTCCAGGGCCAAATTCCCCAAGGGCATCCTGTCGCCGCTGCTGGATGCCATCGCCCGGGCGCCGATCTGGGCCGAGCAGGTGGATTACGGTCATGGCACCGGCCACGGTGTCGGCTATTTCCTCAACGTCCACGAAGGCCCGCAAGTCATTGCCTATCAGGCCGCTGCCGCGCCTCAGACCGCCATGCAGCCGGGCATGATCACCTCCATCGAGCCGGGCACTTATCGCCCGGGCCGCTGGGGTGTTCGCATCGAGAACCTGGTGTTGAACCGCGAGGCGGGCAGCAGCGAGTTCGGCGAATTCCTCGCATTCGAAACCCTGACGCTGTGCCCGATCGACACCCGCTGCCTGGAGCCGTCGCTGCTGACCCAGGACGAAAAGGACTGGCTCAACGCCTACCACGGCGAGGTTCAGCGGCGCTTGAGTCCGCTGCTCGATGGCGCTGCGCTGCAATGGCTGAACACACGGACAGCGGCAATCTGAGGCAAGGGTCAGCCGAGGGCTTCACGGACGAAGTCCAGGCGATCCTGGCCAAAGAACATCTCGTTGCCGACAAACATGCTCGGCGCACCGAACACCCCTCGGCGCACGGCCTCTTCGGTTGTATTCCTGAGCGCTTCCTTGACCTGCTCGTCGGCTGTAAGGGCAAGCACATAGGCAGGGTCGAAACCGCCTTCGTCCAGCACGGCCGCGACTGTTGCCGGGTCGTTGAGATTGCGGGCATTCACCCAGAGCGCCCGGAACAGACAACTCGTGAAAGTCTCGAAACGATCCGGATGACGCAGTTGCATGCCCGTGACGGCGCGCATCAATAGCAATGTGTTTATTGGAAAATGCGGGTTGAGCTTGAAGTCGACACCGTAGCGCTTGGCGAAACGGTTCAAGTCCTGGAACAGATAAGGCCCCTTGGCCGGCACGGTAACGGGCGACGCGTTGCCCGTTGCCTTGAATACGCCGCCCAGGAGCATGGGGCGGTAGATGAGCTCGCTATGGGTTTCGGCGCAGAGCGCGGGCAATTGGGTATAGGCCAGGTAAGTGGTCGGGCTGCCCAGGTCGAAGAAAAACTCGACGGATCTGTTCATGGCTACGCTTCTCTTGTCGTTGTGAGGGAGGCTTACCAGCGTTCGTTCCAGGGGCGCAGATCCAGTTCGAAGGTCCAGGCATCCCGCGGCTGGGTATGCAGGTACCAATAGTTTTCGGCGATGTGCTCCGGGTCGAGGATGCCGTCTTCAGCCCTGGTTGCGTATTTTTCTGGAAAATTGTCGCGGATGAAGTCGGTGTCGATGGCGCCATCCACCACCACATGGGCTACATGAATATTCATCGGCCCTAGTTCTCGCGCCATGCTCTGGGCCAAGGCCCGAATGCCATGTTTGGCCCCCGCAAATGCGGCGAACCCTGATGCCCCGCGCAAGCCTGCCGTGGCCCCGGTAAACAGGATCGTGCCGCGCTGACGTTTGACCATGCGTCTGGCCACTTCTCGAGCATTGAGGAAACCTGAAAAGCAGGCCATTTCCCAGATCTTGAAATACTTGCGAGCCGTCTCTTCGAGAATGCTGCAAGGCACGTTGGCGCCGATGTTGAATACGAAGGCTTCGATCGGCCCTACCTGATCCTCGATTTGCTCGATCAGCGCGATTACGTCATCTTCCTTGCGTGCGTCGCAGGCAAAACCGTGAGCTTCACCGCCTTGGGCACGGATTTCGTCGACCAATGCCTCAAGCTTGTCAGCGTTGCGACGAGTGACGCAGGCCACGAAACCTTCCCGAGCGAAACGCCGGGCTATCGCGCCGCCAGTGGCATCGCCAGCTCCCACTATCAGTACAATCTTCTTGTTATTCATGATTGGCCTCATTGGTAAACGGTCGTTAGCTAAACGGACGTTATGCTAAGATCCGCCGAGCGTCAAGATGAGCATCCAGAGGCAAACACATGCGTTATTCAGCCAATCACAAGATGGAAACCCGAGAAAAACTGCTGACAAGCAGTGCCATGTCGGCCAAGAAATCGGGATTTTCGACGGTAGGGGTAGATGGCCTGATGAAGGCAATCGGTCTTAGCGGTGGGGCGTTCTACAGCCATTTCTCATCCAAGGATGAGCTTTTCAAGGCGATCGTCGAGCGCGAGTTGAGCCAAAGCCTGGAGCGCTTGAGTGGTAACGGCGCCATGGACTCGATGAAACTGGAGCGTTGTCTCAAGCAATACCTGAGCATGAGCCATGTCGAGCAGCCCGAGGCTGGTTGCGCCTTGCCGGTTCTGGGGGCCGAGATTGCGCGTTCGGATATGTCGGTGCGTGAGGCCGCGCAAGCCTGGATCTGCCGGCTGCACGAAAGCTGGGCGCGGATACTTGAGAGCGATAGCCTGGCTTGGGCGATCCTGTCTCAATGCGTGGGTGCGCTGGTTGTTGCGCGAATGCTGGCAGCGCCTGAGCTCCAGCAGGAGGTTCTCAGGTCCAGCCATGACGAGATCAGCCATCGCCTGGCCGAACGACAGTCCAACTGAAGCGCCGCTTATTTGCAGATGACGATCATGCTGCGGCTGGTGTATCCGGCTGGATTGAGCCCGAAAGGATAATCCCCAGGTTCCTCAACGGCGTCACCTGATTTGGCGATGATTTTGTAACCTTTGGGCGCGCATGAGTTGGCGGCGCTGGCCCTGCACTGG